>NZ_JBDIVO010000066.1:0-18134 GCF_039794385.1 Methylocaldum sp.
ATCGGAGGCTTTAGGCCTCAGGTCGGTGAGGGAAACGAAGCGGCGGTGGCAATTCAAACCACCTTGCGTAGGATGTGCTGACGAAGGAAGCGCATCCTATGACCTGAGGCACGAAACGCATCGTTCGAGCCCTCGAACCGGATTGACCTACGCCACCTCCCGCTTCGCGATATCCACCCACTCCTTGTTCAACCGGTGGCTGTGCCTGGATGCGATCTTTGCGTCCTTGAGGATGTCCTCGAACAGCGCCCGCGCCTCCGATGTTTTTCCCATGCGTTTCAGCAGCAGGGCATGGCGGCATTTGGCTTCGGCGCCTGCGGAATATTTAGCCAGTGCCCGGTATTCGTCCAAGGCCCGATCCAGTTCGCCGAGCGCTTCGAGCGAGCGGGCGTAAAGCAGATGCGCCTCCTGGTTTTCGAATTCCGGATTAGCCCCGAACAGCATTTCGAGCGTTTCCCGCGCCCGTCCGAAATTGTTCGCTTCCACCAGCGCCTTGGCCAGGCCAAGCAAGAGGTCGGGATCGGTGCGGTACATCCCGGTGAGGGAGCTCTCGTAAAGTTCGATGGCTTCGTCGAGCATGCCATGCCTGAGATATTCGTGTGCCAGTGCGCTCCGGTTGCCTATGGTGTCCGAGACCTCCAATGCTTCGCGGCGTTTTCGGAGCTCCTTTTGTGGATCGAGCGTTCTCAGCAGGGCCTTGGAACCCTGCCGGGCGGTGCGGCTTTGGATCACTTCGGGCAGCAGCACCATCACCGAATAAAGAATGCAGCCGAGCAAGGGCAGGAAGATAATTAGAAATACCCAGAAAATCGGATGGCCGTGGCGGATCGCGTGAACGGCGAATCCGATCTGGATGAGCAACATGAAGATTCCGGCAATTTCCATCAGATGTCTCGTTTATTGTTGTTCAGCAAGGAATTGGACCCGGCGAGCAAGTCCACTCGATGGACAGGAAACGGCGCGCTTGGTTCGCGCGATCTTCGGAAGGATCGTTTATTGGCGGTCGATCCGGCGCTTATCGAGCTCCTTGCGATGAAGACAAGGACAAAAGTCTGATCGTACCATGTATGGGATACAACGAAACCGGGACGTATCGATGCATCCGATGAAGCGCTTGCCAGACCGTTACGGAATCGCGGGCGTTCCCGCGCGGTCCAAACAACCATGAAACTTCGCCTGGTCCAGCTCTGGGAGACGCTCCGCTCGAGCTACTGGTTCGTCCCCGCCTTGATGTCGGTTACGGCCGCGATCCTGGCGGTCTTGCTGTTTCTGGTCGATCAGGAGGCCCGCGAGCGATATCTGCCGTTTCTCTCCGATCTTTACGTGATGGACGCACCGGGGGCTCAAGCGATTTTGTCCACGTTGGCGTCCTCGGCGATCACGGTGGCGGGGGTGGTGTTTTCCATCGCCATGCTGGTGCTCTCCAACGCCTCGTCGCAATTCGGCCCGCGCCTGCTGCCGAACTTCATGCGGCAAGGGGGTACGCAGATCGTTTTCGGCGGGTTCATCGCGACCTTCATCTACGCCATTCTGGTGCTGACCCGAGTCCGTTCGACCGATGACGGGGCGGAAATTCCCCATCTTTCGGTCAGCGTCGCTCTGGTGCTCGGGGTGCTCAGTTTCGGGCTGCTGATCTATTTCATCCACCGGGTCGCCACATTCATACAGGCGCCGAACATCGTCGAGAATGTCGGCGCACGCTTGATCGAGACTTTCGGCAACTTGTTTCCGGAAGCTTCCGATCCCGGCGGGCGGAATAATCCCGCGGACGAGGAGCGGCAACTGCCGACCGATTTTGCGGAGCACGCCTCCGGCATTCCGGCGCCCGGCAACGGCTACCTGGACGCCATCGAACTGGAGCGGATTCGGGACATTGCCGAGCGGCACAATCTGCTCGTGCATCTGCTCAAACGGCCGGGCCAGTTCATCATCGAAGGCCATGTGCTGGCTTTGGCTTCGCCGCGCGAAGCGGTAACGGAGGCGATCGTCGAAGAGATCGGAGAATGCTTTCTTTTAGGACCTCAGCGCACGTTGATCCAGGATGCCGAGTTTGCCGTCGACCAGTTGGTGGAAGTGGCGGTCCGCGCTCTTTCGCCCGGCATCAACGATCCCTTCACCGCCGTCAACTGTATCGATTGGCTGGGAGCGGCGCTGTCGTTTCTCGCCGGCCGGAAGCTGACTTCCCCGCTCTGCCGCGGTGCAGACGGGCGCATCTGCGTTGTGACCGATCCTTACACCTACGAAGGCATCCTCGATGCAGCGTTCAATCAGTTGCGCCAGCACGCCAGGAAGAACGAGGCCGTGGCGATTCGCCTCCTGGACATGATCGCCGTTCTGGCCGAGGCCGAACTACCCGAGCCTTATCGTAACGCTCTGGCACGGCACGCGCGCTTGATCTATAAGGACACGCTGACCAATCTGCCGGACGCCAGCGACCGCGCCGATCTGGAAGAACGCTATGGGAAAGTGCTGCAAACGCTTCCGGACTCCGGTTCGCAGGCGAACTGAGGCAAGAACGGTGGACTCCTTTACCGCTGGTTTCGTCGAGCCGTCGATGGCCATCGTGCTTCGTCAAGCTTAATAATGGACCGTCCAATCGCCATCGTCGTACTCCTCGGAGTCTCGGGCTCCGGAAAATCGACCATCGGCCAGCGGCTCGCCGAGCGCCTGCGTTGGCCGTTCTTCGACGGGGACGATTTCCATCCCGTGCAAAACATCGAGAAAATGGCGCGAGGCCAGCCTTTGACGGATGCCGACCGGGAACCCTGGCTCGACCGGCTCGCCGAGCTGATAGAAACGTCCATAGCGACTGGGCGTTCCGCCGTCATCGCCTGCTCCGCGCTGCGGCATTCCTACCGGGAGCGCCTCGCGCGAGGACACCGCGAAGTGGTCTTCGTGTATCTGAAAGGTTCTTTCGAACTCATCCGCGAACGACTCGCGCGCCGGCAGGAGCACTTCATGCCGCTAGACCTTCTTCCCAGCCAGTTCGCGGCACTCGAGGAACCCTCCGACGCCATCACGATCGATATTCGGCAAACGCCGGAAGCGATCGTGGAGACCATCGTCCGCCGTCTCGAAGACCGACTCACGGGGCTTTCCGCGGAATAAGTAATTTGAACGGCCGGCGCGACTTGCCG
Source organism: Methylocaldum sp. (assembly GCF_039794385.1). Taxonomy (NCBI): domain Bacteria; kingdom Pseudomonadati; phylum Pseudomonadota; class Gammaproteobacteria; order Methylococcales; family Methylococcaceae; genus Methylocaldum; species Methylocaldum sp. Next base: position 3,138 of record NZ_JBDIVO010000066.1, read on the forward strand.
TTCAATCGTCCCCTCCCTACAATCGAAACCTTGTCCAACATCCGGTTGTCAAGGAGAAGATCATGCTGATGTTGTCGGTTGCGGTTTTTACTTTGGTGGCGTTCATGGGGGCGGGCATGGGAATCGACGCCTTCAAGGGAAGGGGCAGTTCCCGGTTGTACGCCCTGATACACGGCGGCTTGGCGTTGCTGGGATCGACTCTGGTGATCATGGTCGCCCTGAAAGGCGATACCCGGCTCTACGTGATTATCGGCCTGGCGCTGGTCATTATCGCCGCCGGACTGTACATTTCGTTTCAACGGGCCAAAGGCATTCAGCCTAGGGCCTTGATTCTGCTGCACGGCGGAACCGCCGCCACTTGCTACGGACTGCTTGCCTATTACGCACTGCGGACTTGATCCGGGCAGTCGGCACAGCGAATTCCGGGGTGCCGACGCAGCCTCCCGCCCATTTATTCTTCGGATCTCGGGTTAAAATACCCCCAAGCCATGCTTTCGACACCCCCGCTCAGCCTTTACATCCACGTGCCTTGGTGCGTAAGAAAATGCCCTTATTGCGACTTCAATTCGCACGCGGCAGACACCACTCTGCCCGAACACGAATACGCGAAGGCGCTGCTCGGCGATCTCGAACAACAAGCGCCTTCCGTCGCGGGGCGACGGGTGGAAACGATATTCATCGGCGGCGGCACCCCCAGCCTTTTTAGTCCGGCCGCGATCCGCGCTCTTTTGGAGGGGATTCGGTTACGGCTCGACATAGCGGCTGATGCCGAGGTCACCATGGAAGCCAACCCCGGCACTGCGGAGATCGCCAAATTCCAGGGTTTTCGCGAGGCCGGGGTGAACCGCTTGTCGATCGGCATCCAGAGCTTTCATGACACGCATCTGAAAAAACTGGGCCGCATCCACGATAGCCGAGAGGCGCGGCTCGCCGCCGAAATCGCGCACTCAGCGGGATTCGAGAACTTCAATCTGGACCTGATGTTCGGGCTGCCGAACCAAACCGTGGACGAGGCGCTGACGGACATTCGAACCGCAGTGGGCCTGAACCCGACCCATATCTCGTTCTATCAGCTCACCCTGGAACCCAACACCGTGTTCCACAAGTACCCGCCACGCCTGCCGGAGGACGATCGCATCTGGGCCATGCAGCAAAGCTGTCAGGCGCTTTTGGCGGATCATGGCTATCGCCAGTACGAGGTATCCGCCTATGCTCGGGAAGGGTACCGCTGCCGGCACAATCTCAATTATTGGCGTTTCGGAGATTACTTGGGCATCGGCGCGGGCGCTCACGGCAAGATTACGAACGCGGCGGAGCAATCCATAATGCGGACCTGGAAGATCAAACACCCGCAGCATTATCTCGAGTTCGCCGGCCGACCGGATCGGCAGGGCGGGCGGGCCGCGGTCCCGAGGGAAGACCTGCCGTTCGAATTTCTGATGAATCACCTCCGCCTCCGGGAAGGTTTCGCCGAAGCGGCGTTCGGCAAATACACCGGGTTACCCTTGGCTGCCCTGGAACCGGAACTTTCCGACTGCATCGCCGCCGAATTAGTCGAACGGCGCGACGGTGCCATTCGCTGCACCGACACCGGCTGGAATTTCCTGGATAATGTGTTGCAGCGTTTTCTGAATTAACCCTTTACCTCCATGCCCACCCCATCATCCGGAAGCTCGCTGGCTACGACGAAGCCCGACAACTCGCTGGTCCGGCCGACGCTCGAGGATTTGATCCGGCTCAGCCAGCCCGCGGCGGGATTGACGCTGGCCCGGCCGACCGTACGCGCCTTGCAGAGCGGGCAGTATCTCTCGGCTTTCAAGGGGCGCGGCATGGAGTTCGACGAAACGCGGCTCTACGCCCAGGGCGACGATGTCCGCAACCTGGACTGGCGCGTCACGGCGCGCACCGGCAAGCCGCATACCAAGCTTTTCCGCGAAGAGCGCGAAAGGCCGGTTTTTCTGACGGTGGACTACCGATCGGCGATGTTCTTCGCAACCCGTGGCATGTTCAAATCGGCGATGGCGGCCAGGCTCTCGGCGCTCATCGCCTGGAGCGCCCGAAGGCATGGCGATCGCGTCGGCGGACAGATTTTCTCCGAGGCGGAAAGCATCGAGCTCAAACCTGAGCACGGCCACCGTGCGGTGTTGAGACTCCTCAAAATGCTGGTCGACCAAGCGTCCCCCCGAAGCGACGGCACGCCGGAGACTGCCTTGCAAGACGCACTGATTCGTCTGCCGCGCCACGCGCGACCGGGCAGCCTGGTGTTCGTGTTCAGCGATTTCCGGCATCTGACCGCCGCCGGCGAGGCGAGCCTGAGCCGGTTGTCCCGCCACTGCGATCTGGTGCTGGTGTTCATCTTCGATCCGTTGGAGCAACGCCTGCCTCTGGGACCTCACCGGTTCAGCAACGGCCGCCGCGATGTTTTGCTGAATGCCGATGCGCGGACCGCCGACGTCTATGAACATTCGTTCCGGGTCCGCGAGGAACGGCTGCGCGAGCTGGCCCGCCGGCACGGCATACGCTTCGTTGCCTGCCGCACCACGGACGAGCCTTTTTTCGTCTTGCAGCAGAGCAGCCGCCCGTCGCTTTTCCACGCCTGATCATGGAAACCTTGCCGCTACGCGATATTCATCTGCCGGACCCGATAAGCTGGTGGCCGCCCGCGATCGGCTGGTGGATCGTATCGGTCGCGGCGGTTTTGCTGATCGCGACTGCGATATGGCTTATTCGCCGCTGGCGGCAGGTCACGGTGGCGAAGCTCGCCTTGCGGGAGCTGGACGCGCTGCAAAAGGATTCGACGCTGGGCATGACCGAAAAATTGAGAAGACTGTCCATCCTGCTGCGCCGGGCCGGTTTGAGCGCCTACCCTCGAGAAGATGTGGCGGGGCTGACCGGAGAGGGCTGGCTCGAATGGCTGGACCGGCCGCTCGGAACGCCCCGCTTTTCTCGGGGTGTCGGCCGGGCGTTGCTGGATGCGCCGTACCGCCCGGTGGGCGATGCGGATATGGATCGCCTGATCGCGCTGTGCCGCGACTGGCTTAAGGCCCTGCCTCGAACCGTCGTGCCGCCCCGGAAAAATTCCGCGCCTCAGCAGGCCGCCGCCGAACCATGATCGAATTCGCCTGGATCTGGGTTTTTCTGGTTTTGCCCTTGCCCTGGCTGATGCGCCGCTGGCTGCCCGCCGCGCCGGAGCCGGGCGGCGCGGCGCTGCGGACGCCGTTTCTCGAGGAATTCGATAGCCTTCCGTCAAGCCAGGGCGTAACGAAAACCAAGCCGCATGCCATTTGGATCGCCGTCGCCGGCTGGGTGTTGCTGGTCAGCGCCGCGGCCCGCCCGCAGTGGCTCGGCGAGCCTATCGAGCAGGCGGTCAGCGGCCGCGATCTGATGCTGGCGGTCGATCTTTCCGGCAGTATGGAAATCGAGGACTTCTTCCTCCATGGCCGGGCAGTGGATCGCCTCACCGCAACCCAATGGGTGGCCGGCCAGTTCATCGAACGGCGCGTGGGCGACCGCATCGGGCTGATCCTGTTCGGCGAGCAGGCCTACCTGCAAGCCCCGTTGACCTTCGACCGCACCACGGTGCACATCCTGCTGGACGAAGCGGTCATCGGACTCGCCGGCGACAAGACCGCCATCGGCGACGCCATCGGCCTCGCCGCCAAGCGCCTTAGGGACAATCCCGCCGAACAGCGGGTTCTGATACTGCTCAGCGACGGGGCCAACACCGCCGGCGCGGTTTCCCCCCTGCAAGCGGCCGAAGTCGCGGCGCGCGAGAAGCTAAAAATCTATACCATAGGCGTCGGGGCCGATCAGATGATCGTCAACGATCTTTTCGGCACACGGCGCGTCAATCCGTCTCAGGACCTCGATGAGGAAACCATGAACGCCATCGCCGAAAAAACCGGCGGTCGCTACTTCCGGGCGCGGGATACCAACGAATTGGAGAATATTTACGCACTGTTGGACGAACTGGAGCCGGTGGAACGGACAAAGCATTTTTACCGGCCGAGGACCGAGCTCTATCACTGGCCCCTGGCCGCCGCGCTGCTATTGGCGGCTGTGCTGGGGGTAAGCAAATTGCGGGAATGACTGCTTGGGCCGGAGATGATGGGCTGCGACGCTGAATCCATGAATCGCGACAACGATTGCCGATGAACGAGTTTCATTTCTTGAGGCCCTGGTGGCTTTTGGCCGTCCTCCCGCTCGCGGCGATACTTTGGGGGTTGTACCGGCGGCGCCGGAGCACCGGAGACTGGAAGGGCATCTGCGATGATGCGCTGCTGCCCCACGTACTCATCGGCGGGGACCGCCGAGCGAGCCGCCATCCGCTGTTCGCCGCGGCCTTGGGCGGCATCGTCGCCATCATGGCTTTGGCGGGGCCGGTTTGGGAGCGTCTGCCCGCACCGGCTTTTCGCAATATCGCGGCCGTGGTCATCGTACTCGACCTTTCTTCGGCCATGGAGGCGGTCGATCTCAAGCCGACCCGTCTGGAGCGTGCCCGCTACAAGATTGCCGATATCCTGAAGACGCGCAAGGACGGTCAAACCGCTTTGGTCGTCTATGCCGGCGATGCGTTCACCGTCACGCCGCTGACCGACGATGCGGCCACCATCGCCGCGCAACTCTTCGCCCTAAACTCCGGCCTGATGCCCGTACAGGGAACTCGCATCGATCTTGCGCTGGAATCCGCTGCGCGGCTCTTGAGGCAAGCCGGCCTGCGGTCCGGCGATATCCTGCTGGTCACCGCCGGAGAACGGGCGGCGGAGGCCGAGGAGGCAGCGCACCGGCTGAAAACCGAGGGTTATCGCATTTCCGTGCTGGGCGTCGGCACCGAGGAGGGCGCGCCGGTTCCCATGCCCGAAGGCGGATTCTTGAAGGACGATACCGGCAATATCGTGGTTCCGCGGCTCGATACCGACGCGCTGCGGAAGCTGGCCCGAGCCGGGGGCGGCATCTATCGGAATCTCACCGCCACTGCGGGCGATCTCGATGCGCTATTGGGATTTTTCGAACAGCATGCCGCCGCCGATACGCAGAACGAAAAGACCCTGAACGTGGACCAATGGAAGGAACAGGGTGTCTGGCTGCTGCTGGCCCTACTGCCGCTCGCGGCCTTGTCGTTCCGGCGCGGATGGCTCGCCGCCTGGCTGTTGGTTCTGGCAGCCCCGGTTCCGAACGATGCCCAGGCGCTGGACTGGCACAACCTGTGGCAAAGGCCCGACCAACAGGCTCGGCAAGCCTTTCAAGCCGAGAATTACGATGAAGCGGCGAAAAAATTTCAAGATTCCGAATGGAAAGCGGCCGCCCAGTACAAGGCCGGACGCTATGAGGACGCGGCCAAACTCTTAGAGGAGTCGCATTCGGCGACCGGCCATTATAATCGCGGCAACGCCCTGGCCCGGCAGGGACGTTACAACGAGGCCATCAAGGCTTACCAGAAAGCCCTGGAGCTGGATCCTGGCCATGCGGACGCCCGCTACAACAAGGAACTCGTCGAAAAAGCCCTGGAACAGCAGAAGAAGCAGCACGAAGAACAGCAGAAAAGTCAGAAGGATTCGGGCTCGGAATCCGAATCCAAGTCTTCGCAATCGCCGCAAGGGCCATCGGACGGTCAGGATCGAAAAAACGAAGAGGAAAAACCACACGAACAAGCGGGCAAGGAACAGGACGCCCAGCCGCGGGACGATGGCTCGAACGGTGAAAACAATTCGCCCGAAAGCGCCGACGCCGCCTCCGGATCGGAAAGCAAGGCGCAAGATCGGCCGGATAAGAATGGCGAAAAAACGCCCGACGACGGGTCCGACCCGCAACAGACCGCCGGCCAAGCACAGGATAGACGGCCCGACGAAAGCGGTGAGCGGGAGGCCGCTGCGGCGACAGCGGAAACGGGTAAGACCGATGAAACCCGCCAGGCCGAGGAGCAATGGCTGCGGCGTATCCCGGACGATCCCGGCGGCCTTCTAAAACGCAAGTTTTATTACCAGTACCGTCAACGACAAAGGACTCAAGGCGCGGAGCCTAGACCATGAGCGAACTCTTTTATTTATATTCGTGTTTTCTCTGGGCGCATCGCTCTGACCCAAGGTTGAACCCGGATTCCAATCGGGTGTTATCCGTTCTGCGCCGATTGATTCGCCTATGGCCCTTGATCTTTCTGTTCCATGCGGGAAGCGCTTCGGCCGCGGCGATCAGCGTGACCGCCGACCGCGACCCGGTACCGGTGAGCGAATCCTTCACGCTCATCTTTTCGGCGGAAAAAACGCCGGACGACGATCCGGACTTCGCGCCACTGGAAAAGGATTTCCATGTCCTCGGTCAATCGCAAAGCAGCCAGATTTCGCTCATCAACGGCCGTTTCAGCAAGCGGACGGAATGGCAAGTCACGGTCATGGCGAAACGGACGGGCACGCTGACCGTCCCGCCCATCGCCTTCGGAACCGACCGATCCCAACCCTTGACTCTCCAGGTCGCCGGATCGCCCCCGCCATTGGCGGGTGGCAACGGCGAGGATTTTTTCCTGGAAGTCGAGGCCGAACCGAAGAATCCCTATGTCCAGGCCCAGGTGATCTACACGGTTCGAGTGTTGAGCCGCGTCCATTTCAGCGCTGCAAATCTCAGCGAGCCTTCGGCCGAGGATGCCTTGATTCAAAGGCTGGGCGACGACCGGCGCTATACCACCCATCGCAGCGGCCTCCAGTACACGGCAATTGAACGTAAGTATGCGATTTTTCCGCAGAAGAGCGGGACTCTCCTTTTGGAACCGTTGACGCTCGAAGCCCGAAGCGCGGCCGGCGGGCGATCCCTCTTCAATCAGTTTTTCAATCACTCGACTCACATTTTGCGCGCGCATTCGGATTCGGTGAGATTGGACGTCCGGCCGATTCCGGCGGCTTTTTCCGGCAAACACTGGCTGCCGGCGGAACACCTGGAAATCGACGATTCCTGGTCGCAGAATGCCCCTCAAACCACGGTTGGCGAACCGATCACCCGGACCATCACCGTGCGGGCCGATGGAACGACGGTCGGCCTGTTGCCCGAGTTGGAGCCGCAAGCCTCTCGACGATCCCCGGCGGACATCAAGCGTTACCCGGATCAACCGCTGCTGAACGAGGAAAAACTGACGACCGGACTGGCCAGCGTCCGGCAGGAAAAAATCGCCCTGATTCCCGCGCGTTCCGGAACCTACCGGATTCCGCCGATCGAAATCCCCTGGTGGAACACCAAGACCGAGCGGATGGAGGCCGCGCGGGTTCCCGAGCGCACCCTGACCGTGCTGCCGGGAGCCCAATCGCCGGAATCCACCCCACCCCCTTTGCCCACGACACGTTCGGGATCGTCCGCCGCTCCGGCACGACCGGAATCTTCGCTGCCGAGCGAGGCGCTACCTGCAGTTCCTGCAAGCGGGCTCTGGTTTTGGCTGGCTCTGTTATTCGGGCTGGGCTGGATTGGAACCGCCGCGGCCTGGTGGCTCAGCGGCAGGCCCCGGAAGACGCCGGTCCCGCAGTCATACGACGACGGTCGGTCCGAGCGCTCGGCCGCAAACGCCTTGAGAATAGCCTGCCGGAAGAACGACCCCGCCGCGGCGCGGCAGGCTCTCTTGGATTGGGCGAGACAGCGTTGGCCTTCGGCTCGCGTTATGGGTTTGGAGGACCTGGAGCGGCGTTGCAAAGGCGAATTGGGTCGTGAAATCGAGCGGCTGAACCGCACACTTTACCGACACCCGGAACCCGGTTGGCAAGGGCAGGCCCTTTGGGCGGCTTTTCGATCCGACCCGATGATCTCGTCCAAGGCGGGCAAACCGTCCGTAGCCGCGGATCTGGAGCCGTTGTACAAGCTCTAGGCCGTGAGTGAGTGCGCTATACGACGGATGAACGCCAGAAACGACACGACACGACAAGACCGGACGGTGGCTGCTTGAGATCGCCCGAGACTATTCCGGCCATGGTGGGTATAGGCGCTTCGGCGGGAGGTCTGAACTCGCTGCTGGATCTTTTCCAAGCCATCGAGCCCGGCATCGGCTTCGCCTTCCTGATCGCCCAGCATTTATCGCCCGATCATGACAGCAAGCTGGCGGAAATCCTGGCCAATACCGCCAGATTGCCGGTTATCGAAGCGCGCGAGGGGATGGCGATACAGGCGGATCATATTTATGTCATTCCTCCGGATGCGGATATAAGCGTTTCGGTCGGTTGCCTGAACCTTCAGCGCCGGCACGGACGTCCGTCGCCTCATCTGCCGGCCGATTATCTGTTTCTTTCCCTGGCTCGCGAGCTGGGGAAAAAGGCAATCGGAATCGTGCTGTCGGGGACCGGGTCGGATGGAGCGAAGGGGCTCAAGGCGATCAAGACCGGCGGCGGAATCGCGTTTGCGGAAGATCCGTCCTCGGCCAGATTCGACGGGATGCCGCGCAGCGCCATCAGCATGGGATGCGTCGACTACGTATTGCCGCCCAAGGAGATCGCACGGGAGCTCACAAACCTCGGCCAGCGAGCCGGGACCGCCGCCGGCGATCTGGAGACCCTGGCCATCCGGCAACAGGATCTGAAGCAGATATTCCGTGTCGTTCTCGTCACTTGCGGGCTCGATTTCAGCCAGTACAAACGCAAGACCATCTTACGGCGGCTCATGCGCCGAATGGCGCTTAACAAGATCCATAGCCTCTCCGATTATCTCGCCCTGTTGCAGAATCAACCGACCGAAGTCGAGGCGCTGTGCCAGGATTTCCTGATCCGCGTTACCGCGTTCTTTCGGGACCCGGAGACATTCCGTGGATTGACGAGAGAAGTCTTTCCGCGGCTGCTGCAAGGCCGGTCTCCGAACGATCCGATTCGTATTTGGGTGCCCGGTTGCGCGACCGGCGAGGAGGCTTATTCCATCGCCATGGCGCTCATCGAGTTTCTGGACGAGAAGAAGGTCAGTATCCCGATACAGATTTTCGGCAGCGACATCAACTCGCAGGCCATCAGCCTGGCACGGGCCGGCCGCTATCCCGAAAACATCAGGCTTCATATCTCGGAAAAGCGGCTCAGACGCTTCTTCATCCGAGCCGACGCTCATTATCAAGTCATTCCGGCGATCCGGGAATCGTGCGTCTTCGCCGAACATAACGTGGCGCAAGATCCCCCCTTTTCCAAGCTCGATCTGATCAGTTGCTGCAATCTCCTCATCTACCTGGATCCGGAACTGCAGAGACATGTCATGTCGACCTTTCATTACGCGCTCAATCCGGGTAAATTTCTCGCGCTCGGGCCATCCGAAAATATCGGTCCCCAAGGTTCGCATCTCTTCGAACCTTTAAACAAAAATTGGAGCATCTACGTGAGGAAGAACGTTCCCGGCCGAATGTTGCTGAACTTCGGCGGGAAGGAACAAAGGACACTTCAGCCTGAAAAAACGCTGACAGAAACGGCTGCGCCACTGCAAAACCCCGGATTGGTTCAGCGACAGGCCGACAACATCCTGCTCGCACGTTACGCGCCGGCCGGCGTGCTGATCGATGACGATCTGAACGTTCTCCAGTTTCGCGGCCATACCGGACAGTTTCTCGAGCATCAACAGGGTTCGGCAAGCCTGAACCTAAAAAGCCTGACCCAAACCTATCTCTTCATCGAACTGTCGGAGGCCGTTCAGGAGACGCGGTCGACCGGACAATCCGTCCGACGGGAAAACATCCGCATCCGCACCGACGGGAAAGAACGGTATGTTCAATTCGAGGTCCTGCCGCTCAACGACGCCGAGGGCACCGCGCAATTCTTCCTGATTCTTTTCGAAAATTCGCCGTCCCGGCTTCCAATCCATGCCCCGGCCGATTGGCTTCGGCGAATTTCCTCCGTTCTGACGCGACAAGTGGGCCTGCTTTTCAAGTCCGCGCAAGCTGGAGGGCAGTTCCAATTCTCGGAGTTGAGACGAGAACTCGATGCCACGCAACGCCATCTGCAATCCGTTATCGAGGCCCACAAAGCCGGCCAGGAAAAACTGAGGTCGCTGGAAGAAGAACTCTTGTCCGCTCACCAGGAGTTCCAGAGCACGAACGAAGAGCTCGAAACCGCCAAGGAGGAATTGCAGTCGGCCAACGAGGAACTCGCCACGGCGAATGAAGAGCTGAGGGTCCGCAATCACGAGTTGAGCCAGGTCAATCTCACCTTGAAGAACGCGCAGGAATTCAACGAGGCCATTCTGGGAACCATGCGCGACGCCTTGGTGGTGCTCGATCGGGATCTCCGGGTAAAACGCGCCAATCGGGCCTATTTCGAAATGTTCCGGACCAAACCGGAGGCCATCCAGAACAATTGCCTCTACGACACCGGCAACGGGCTGTGGGATAGGCGGGAGATCAAAGAGTCGCTCCAGATCGTGTCGCAGGGCGGGAGAACCCTGGAGGATTATGAGATCATCCAGGCGCATCCCGAAATCGGCGAACGCATCCTGAACCTGAGCGCCTACAAACTGCTCGGAGAGGATCATCTGAACGATCTGATCCTACTGACGATTCAGGATGTCACCGAGCGTCGCAGTATCGAAGCGGCCCTGAGGCAGCGGAGCGAAATCTTGGACCAGGCCCACGAAGCCGTCCTGATGTGGGAACTCGGCGGCACCGTCCGGTATTGGAACCGGGGCGCGGAGGAACTGTACGGCTACAAGCGTTCCGAGGCGATAGGGAAAATCAGCCACACCTTGCTGAAAACCGAACGCGGCATCAGCTCCGAGGAATTCGAACGCATACTCGCCCGGGACCGGCAATGGGTCGGCGAAGTGGTCCATACCACCCGCACCGGAAAACGCATCATCGTCGACAGCCGCAACACCGTCGTGGTCCAGCGCAACAAGCCGCCGCTCGTGCTCGAGACCAATCGCGACATCACCGAGCGCAAGGATATCGAGGAGTCCTTGCGCGAAGCCCATAGGCAAAAGGACGAATTCTTGGCCATGCTCGCCCACGAACTGCGCAATCCTCTCGCGCCGGTCCGTAACGGGCTTCACATCCTGCAGAGGGCCAACCCCGACAAGACTCCCGTCAAGCAGATCCACGCGATGATGGACCGGCAGCTCACCAAGCTCACCCGCATCGTGGACGATCTGCTCGACGTGGCGCGCATCACCCGCGGCCAAATCGAGCTGCGCGAAGAAACGATCGATCTCGTGCCTCTGATCGTTCATGTTCTGGAAATCGTCAGATATCAGCTCGACTCGCGCCAGCACAAGCTCGCCCTGGATCTGCCGGGGCGTCCGTTGTTCGTCAAAGTGGACCCCACCCGCATGGAGCAGGTCGTCGAAAACCTGCTCGCCAACGCCGCAAAATACACTCCGCCGGGCGGCCACATCGAGGTCAGCCTCCATATCGTCAACGATGAAGCCGTGCTGCGGGTCCGCGACGACGGCAGAGGCATCGGCCCCGAGGCACTGCCGCATATCTTCGACCTTTTCGTGCAGGCGGAGAGAGGTTTGGACCGCATGGAGGGAGGGCTCGGAATCGGGCTCACGCTGGTGCGCCGGCTGGTCGAACTGCACCGCGGCCGGGTGGAAGCCAAAAGCGCCGGACTCGGCCTCGGCAGTGAATTTTTGGTGTATCTGCCGTTATGGCAGGGAATCGACGAAAGCCCCCAAGACATCACCGCGCTGCAATCCGAAATGGTATTGGTGCCGCGCAGGGTTCTTATCGTCGACGACAACCACGACGCCGCCGAGAGTACCGCGCTGATCGTCAGCGCCTCCGGACATACGGTCGAGGTCGCCTACGACGGGCCCATGGCGCTGAATATCGCGGCAAACTTCAAACCCGAGGTCGCGTTACTGGACATCGGATTGCCCGGAATGGACGGCTATGAACTGGCCAGGCGTCTTAGGAGCTTGCCCGGCATGGAAAAGGCGCTCTTGGTAGCAATCAGCGGCTATGGCACGGAAGACGATCGCCGCGCCTCGGAGGAAGCCGGCCTGGACTGCCACTTGGTCAAACCCGTAGATCCCGATGCGCTGGCCGGCTTATTGGCCACCGTAGCGGAAAAATCTCGGACCCCCGAAATCGGTCCTATCTAAGCCGATAACACCGTTCGTTACAGTCCGCCAAAAGGGTATCGCCTGTCTCAACCCAGGCGCTCGACCAACCGCCAATAGCACCGCATCCGACGATACGTGCAGCGGTCGTCCGGAGCCGCTTTAAACTCGGGATGAGTGAGCAGTCCGTCCAAGCAGGCGGCGATATGCCCGGCTGTCGATGGCGACGGATGTCTCGCATACCGCATCAGCAGAAAACGCAAACTCTCCTCCAGCAAATCGGGTGATGGCGCCGCATCGGCGCATGCGCGGCTTTCGACGATCATGTATCTCTCCCCGGCGTTTCAACAAATGTGCCGACCCGTATTCAAGCCGGCCGACAGCAACAGGCGTCTGGAAAAATCTTTCGAAGGCAGATCCAGACAGTGAAATTCCTCGGCGTGCCGATTTCCGTTCTCGAGTAGTGCGACCAGCGTGATGGCGGACTTTGCAGCCGCATGCCGTCGGCGGACTGATTGAAAAACCGTACGGTCGACGGAGTTCACGGCACGACTCCCGAAACTAATGAACACGCCACAAATGATAATCGTTCTCATTTCGGTGTCAACCCCCGTATTCCGGTTACGAATTGATTTTTGAAACAAGGCGCGAAGCCGCTTGATTTGTGCGGCTCAGTTCACGGTCGGGCAGGATTCGGTATCTATACTTGGATCACTGGAGTGTCGGCGCCGGACTGCGATACATGAAACGAGGTTCTCGGCGTAACGACAGCGTTTCGATGATGCGGGACGCAAATCCGCGGTCGTTATCAAACTACCCTTTCAGCCGAGGAAGAATGCCTATGAAGTTCAAGAATTACCTCAAGCTCCTGGTCTACAAGGACGGCTCGGATCTTTATCTCACCGCTGGCGCTCCCCCCGCAGCCAAATTTCAGGGGAAGCTGACGCCTGTCGATACCATTGAACTGACCGACGACATGATCAAAGAGACCGCCTATTCGGTCATGGATGAAGGCCAGCGGCGGGATTTCGAGCGGCGTCCGGAAATGAATCTCGCCATCAGCGAGGAAGGCGTGGGGCGTTTTCGCGTGAACATCTTCAAACAGCGCAATGCGCATGCGATGGTGGTGCGGAATATCAAGGTCAACATTCCCAAGGTCGATGATCTGGGTCTGCCGGAAGTCCTCAAAAACGTCATCATGGAAAAACGGGGACTGATTCTGTTCGTCGGCGCCACCGGTTCCGGCAAATCGACCTCGCTGGCGGCACTGATCGACTATCGCAACAGCAACTCCGCCGGGCACATCATCACCATCGAAGACCCGATCGAATTCATGCACCCCCATAAAAAGTGCCTGGTGAATCAGCGGGAGGTCGGCGTCGATACCCAGACTTACGAAGACGCCCTCAAGAACACGCTCCGGCAGGCGCCCGACGTCATCCTGATCGGCGAAATCCGTTCCCAGGACACGATGGAGTACGCCATCAATTTCGCGGAAACCGGCCACCTGTGCCTGTCGACCCTGCACGCCAACAACTCGAATCAGGCGCTCGACCGAATCATCAATTTCTTCCCCGAAGAACGGCGGAATCAGCTGTTATTGGATTTGTCCCTCAACCTGAGGGCTTTCGTCTCGCAGCGCCTGGTGCCGACGGTGGACGGCAAGCGAGCCGCCGCCATCGAGATTCTGCTCGGAACGCCCCTGGTCTGCGATTTGATCCGGAAGGGCGAAGTCCACGCGATCAAGGAAGTCATGGAGAAATCCGAAGGTTTGGGCATGCAAACTTTCGACAGCCATTTGGTGAAGCTGTACCAGGCCGGCCGGATTACCGCCGAAGAAGCCATCCGCAATGCGGACTCGGCCAACAACGTCAGATTGAAAATCAGCCTGGGCCAGCAGCGTGCTCCCAAGGACACATCGCCGGAAAATACGGAGTCTCCTCAAGATCAGAGCAGCGAAAAAACCGAGAGCGCTCAAACCGGCGAGTCGCCATTCGGCACGATGAATCTGAGCCTGGAGCCCGTCGGCGATGAGAGCGAGAAGACCGAGGAGTCCCATTGAGTCTTCCTGATCGCGAATCCTGGAAGAGCTTTCAGGCCAGGACACTTCTCGCCGCCCGATGCATCTCCTCGCCGCCGACGGTAGCGCGGAGATCGGCGGCGCTGCTTTCCATGCTTCGTATCCGATTATTTACCAGCCCGACTTGTAAGCCTTCTCTGACTTGACGGGCATCGCAATATCAATCCACTATCGCGGCGCCTTGGTTCTCTGTATGCCCTAAATCCGGAACCTGGCCTTTCTGGGGTAACGGCCTCGGGCATAGCCTCCCATCCTGACACCGAAGGCGCAGTTGATTTGGAATTTAGGATGCAAAAATGGCTTTGATTATCTCGAACAGCGCATCGGCTTTAGGATCGCGGTTTTTCATACACCTTCACGGCGTAAAGTTTTGCGCCTTTTGGGGTGTTTAATTTACGTTGGACGTCTTATTACAGTGGGGGGGCACATACTATGATGAGGGCTTACGAAGGACATGAGTTTGACGCACTAAAACTTCGTTACGAAGACCAGGTTAGCCTTCTTCGCTCGTTGACCCAGTTTGATTTCAAAATTTTCGTCGGCTTCTTCACTCTACAGTTGGTCTTAGCAAGCTGGTTATCAGCCAACCCCGTTCCTTCATGTACTATTCGCATTGCACTTGCAGTCATTGACGTCGTCCTTGCAGCACTATCCGTCAAGCTTCTTCACAACCAGCATTGCCGACGTCAGGAGGTCGCCGAAACGATCAAAAACATCAACACAGCACTTGGGTTTGATGAGCCTGGCCTTTATCTTCCCAACGGACCACTTAACCCTCCCTATCAACGGCGGTACTGGTTTAAGAGCCTATCCCAATAGGCGATAATAAGCGTCTTTAACCGGTAACCGAGGAGAAGACCCATGGGACTCATTACCGAAGACGATGGCTGGCGGATTCCCGACGCCTTATGGGAAAAGATGTCACC
>NZ_JBDIVO010000067.1:0-17916 GCF_039794385.1 Methylocaldum sp.
CCCAGCACCTCCAGATAGCGAGCCGCGCTACGCTCCACCGTATACTCCGACGCTGCCTCGCGAAGCAACCGGTTCTCAAGCGGAAACTGCAAGGTGTTCAACATCGCATCGGCCAAGCGCTCCACGTCGCCTACCGGCACCAGCGGACCATAAAGGCCGTCCCGCAGAATCTCCCGCGGACCGCTGGGGCAGTCGGTGGACACCACCGGCGTTCCCAGGGCCAAGGCCTCGGTCAGCACATTGGGCGAACCTTCCCAGGCGGACGACAGCACGAACAGCGAACTCCGCGCCATGTAGGCATACGGATTCGCGACATGGCCGAGCAGCGCGACGGCATCGGCGATCCCCAGATCGGCAGCCAGCTTTTCCAGACTGGGGCGCAGCCGGCCTTCGCCGAGGATCACCAGCCGCGAATCCATCGCGGCTCTCACGCGGGCAAAAGCGCGGACCAAGGTCGAAAAGTCCTTTTGCCGCGTCAAGCGTCCGGCTCCCAGAATGACGGGAACGTCCGACGACTCGAACCAGGGGTGATCCACCGGCATGCGGCTCTTTTCCATCATCTCCGGGGTAATGACCGGGTTTCTGATCACCACGATCTTTTCCGGCGGCAATTTCGCGATCCGCCGCGTGTCCTCCGCGACGCCTTCGGACACGGCGACAATACGGTCCACCGCCGAGTACATTTCGCGCATCGGCCATTGGCGTGCCCAGCGGATCAGTGCCGGCTTGTTCGCCATGGCGGCCGAAAGATGAGTCCCGAGGCGGCCCACCAGACGGGTATCCGCTCGGCTCACGCGCTTGGCGAGCACCGCGGCGCGAATGGCTCTGTCTTTGGCGGCCAACAGGGCAAGCGGCCTTTCGGTCTTGAGATAGCGGACCAGTCCCGGCACCGCCAAGGCGGTGTGTCCAACGCCCAAGTCCAGAACCCGCAACCCCGAACCGTTCAGCCTTATGAGTTCGGGCGCGGGCTTGCGCAAGATGGCCAGGAGATCCACCGCCAACCCCTCCTGCGAGAACGCGGGCAACAGATTCATCACCATGCGCTCCACGCCGCCGGTGCCGGAAAACGAAATCAGTACCGCCAGACGCTGTGCACGACCCATTACCCCTCTCCTCTCAGCAGACCCAGAGCATTCAGATATTGCCGCGCGCTGTTGGTAACGGTGTAGGGCATCGTCGCCTCGCGCAACGCTTCGGGCGAGGTCGGACTATCCAGCATGTCGGCGATTTTCGCCGCGAGGGCCGATGAATCGCCGACCGGAACCAGCGGACCATAACGACCGTCTCCGAGCACTTCTTTGGGACCGCTCGGGCAGTCGGTCGATACCACCGATGTGCCGCAGGCCATGGCTTCGATCAATACGACCGGCATGCCTTCGCAAATCGACGTGAGAGCGAAAACCTTGGCCCGGCGCATGTAGGCATAAGGATTGGCCAGGAATCCCGGCAGGTCGACATCGTCCGACACGCCCAGATGACGGGCGAGTTGCTGGAGCTTGTCGCGCTGCCGCCCCTCGCCGCCGATGATCAGACGGCAAGGACGGTCACGCCGCAGCTCCGCGAAAGCTTTCAGCAGGGTGGCGAAATCCTTGCGCGCGCACAATTCGCCGATGCCGAGTATCACCGGCGGCTCGCCCGGCGCGAACCAGGGATGATCCACCGTCGCTTCGGCCATCGCATCGAAACGGTCCGTGAGCACCGGGCTGGGCACCACGGTCACCGCCTTGAGCGGCAGCCCCGCTATCCTGGCCAGATCTTCCGCCGCGCCTTCGGAAGGCGTCAGGATGCAGTCGGCGTGGCGGTAGAACAGTCGGATCGAAGCCAACTGGCCATTTCGCGCCCACCAGCCGCGGCGCTCGAGATTCTTGGAGACCGTCGTGCCTATCCGCACCGCCACGCGGGTATCGACGCGAGCCAGCGCCCGTGCCGTCAAGGCGGTGCGGTTCACCTTGTCCTTGTCGCTCAATAGCACTTCGGGCCGGCTGCGGCGCAAATAACGGACTAACGCCGACAAAGCGGTGTTGACATGGGAAACGCCCAAGTCGATCGTCCGGACATTGTGCGGCAGATCGTCCCAATGAGGACCATGGCCTTTCACTCTAAGGAGATCGATCCGCAGACCCCATCGGGCAAACTCCGGGACCAGATTGCGCATGATCCGATCGACCCCGCTATGACCGGAAGTCGCCAGAAATAAAGCCAGATCTGTACGGCTCGAACTCATGGGCGGCTCAGCCCGAAAGATTCCAAATAGGCGCGACTGCTGTTTTCCAGAGTGTACGGCCGTACCGCCTCGCGCAAGAGCTCGGAAGGCGGTGGATTTTCCAGGGTCGCGGCCATCGCCTCCGCGAGAGCTTCGGCATCGCCCGGCGCGACGATCCGCCCGTAACGACCTTCAGCCAGAATCTCCCTAGGCCCGCTAGGACAATCCGTGGCCACAGCAGGTGTACCGACCGCCAGAGCCTCGATGAGCACGTTCGGACAACCCTCCCACAGCGACGACAGAACGAACAGCGATGCCCTGGCGAGAAAAGCGTAAGGATTGTCCACGAAGCCCGGCAGGTCGAAATCATCCTGAACGCCGAGCACGGCCGCCAGGCTTTTCAGCTTTTCCGCTTGCCGGCCCTGCCCCAGGATCATCAAGCGGCAAACCCGATCCCGGCGCAGCCGGGCGAACGCCTTCAGCAAGGTCGGGAAATCCTTGGCGCGCCCTAGCCGCCCCGCTCCCATGACGACCGGTGGACTGCCCGGCTTCAGCCAGGGATGATCCACCGGTTTATGGACAAAGTTCAGCAGATCCGGCGCTACAGTGGGATTGGGAAGCACGCTGATGCGTTCGAGCGGAATGTTCAGGAAAGCCGACAAATCGGCCGCCGCGTCGCGGGAATTGGCGATGATGCCGTCGCTTTGCGAGAACAGGCGTTGCTGTCTGCGCCGGAACAGCCACCGCGACCACCAAAACCGATGCTTGAGTTCGGTCCGGGCACCCAGCGAAGTACCGACGCGCAAGAAAAACCGTATGCCGGAATCCCGCAACTTTTTCTTGACCTTCAATGCGATGCGGTCGTCCCGCCCTTGGCCGGTCATGACGACAGCCGGCCTATTGGTCCGCAGGAACGCGAGCAGATCTTTTTCGAGCGCCAGGTCGCTCTGGCCATGGAGGGCCACCTGCTCGACTTCGGGGTTCAACCGGTCGGCGAAGACGGTATCGGCTTGGTTGACGATCAAAGCCGTTGGTACGCCGTGGGCGGAAAAACCATTGGCAAGGTGAACGAAGGTGCGCCCAACGCCGCCATTGCCGAAGCTGGGGATGAAAAGACAAACTCGAGGAGGCGTCACGAATCTAAGGACGTCAATTGAACCGTTCGAAATTTTTCATGAAGTCCCTAGTCTAGTGTAGAGCGAGCGGCATGCGGCCATCGGGCGAAACATTCCGCGCAGCCGATCACGCATCCTTATCGGCCAAAAAAGACAACTCGGTGTTCTTGGCGCATACGAGTCGGTGGAGCCGTTTCAACGCATAGCCCAAAATCACCGACGAAGCCAATGCCAAGGCGATGTATTCGGCGGCCTTGGCAAAATCGGTCTGGAGTAAGCCGGCGCCTATCAGACAGGCGGTAATCCCCATAGGCAAAAACCCGATAAAGCTTCCTATGAGAAAATCCAGATGACCGACATCCGTCATCCCCAAAAGTACATTATTGTAGAAGCCGTTCAGTGGAAGCTGTCGAATCAGCACCACGGCCAATACGCCGTTTTGCTTGATCTGCCGTGCCAATCGCTCAAACTGACGAACCTTCTTCAGTCCGTAGCCTACGCCGAATCGGCGGATGAGCAGAAGCGTCACGTATGAACCCAACACCGTCGCCAGTTGGCTCCACACCAGTCCCCAAGCAAAGCCGAACGCCAATCCGCCAAGAGAGCACAAAATCAGGCGAGGCGCCCCGATTGCTGTGAGCGCTACGCCGGCCGAGGTAAAAACCAAGGGCGCCGCCAAACCGTAACTCGCCAACTCGGCTTTGAGCATCAAGCCTTGATCCAGCCAGCTTTTCAGCGGGGTAAAATAAAACGTAACGCCCAAAGCCAGTACGGCCGCAACAGATGCGCCGCGGAGAACACCGCCCGTTCGCGTGGCACCCATCAAGCGCTTTGCATCGACCATCAAAAACCTATCAAGGGAAATCATCCATTCGACTGATCGTATTATATGTAACTAATACGTACAAAAACCATGACCAATTGTCCCGCTCGGGGCTGAAAAGGATTAATCGTGTATATCAGATGCGCCGCCTATCGCAACGGCCAGCGAATCGGAGACGTCAGCGTCGAAAACATCAGTGAACTGCTTGCGGAACCGGATACCTTCGTATGGGTTGGCTTGACCGAACCCGATCCGAACGAGTTGCTGCAACTCCAGGAAGAATTCGGCCTGCACGAACTCGCGGTGGAAGATGCCCGCTCCGCACATCAACGGCCGAAATTGGAAGAATACAAAGGATCATTGTTCGTGGTCTTGCACACTGTAGAGCTCCAGGACGGCAAGGTTCATTTCGGCGAAACGCATCTGTTCGTCGGCAAGCAATTTTTGATATCGATCCGTCACCAATCGTCGCTAGGCTACGGCCGTGCCCGAGTCCGTTGCGAGAGCATGCCGCAACTCCTGGCCAAAGGCTCCGGATTCGCGCTTTATGCAGTCCTCGACCTCATCGTCGATAACTTCATGCCGGTCGTCGAACATTACCAATCGCTGCTCGAAAAACTAGAAGAAGACATCTTTGAAAACCGCTTGCATCGCGATGCGATGGAACGCCTGTACGATCTCAAACGCTGCCTGCTGCGGCTGCGCAATGCCGCGATGCCTTTGCTGGACGTCTGCAATGCACTGATGCGGCTTCACCCCGATGTTGTCTCCAAGGAATTGCGCGTTTATTTCCGCGACGTACACGACCACGTGCACCGCATCATCCGCGCCACCGACACCATGCGTGAAACCCTGTCGGATGCCATGCAAGCAAACCTGGCGCTGATCACGGTCCGGCAGAATGAAGTCGTCAAACGCCTGGCCGGATGGGGCGCCATTTTGGCGTTGCCGACCATGGTGTTCAGCATGTACGGCATGAACTTCAAGTTCATGCCCGAGCTCGATTTCCGATTCGGCTATCCCGCCACTTTGGCGGGAACCTTGATCGGCTGCGTTTGGCTGTATAGACGCCTGAAACGCGCGGAGTGGCTGTAAGAGGGTGTGTGAGAAGCTACTGCGCGGCTCGATGGCCGCGTTGCGAAGGTGTAGCCGTAGGTCGGAAATCCTTTTCCGACGCCTTGGTCGGCAAGGGATTGCCGACCTACGACTTCTCACACCTCTTAAGAGCGCCCGCATCAGTTGCGCGTTTCTTTCCGATTCGGCTTGTATCCCTTTTTGAAGCGCAGCCGGTAGAGATCCACCAGCCAGCGGCCGAATCCGGCAGGCACCAGCGCCAGCCATAAGGGATCATAGCGGGTCAGCCTTCCCTGCTTGAGAAGACCGGCACCGGCATGAAAGGAAAAACGGATGAAATCGACCATGCTGCGCCGCCGTTGGCGGCGGCTGAGCCATGCCCGGTGCTCGGTTACGTCTTCCAGATAGTAAAGCTGGAATCCGCGCGGGTTGCGCATGCGCAGACGAAAACGGTCGGAAGACAGACCATCGGCCAGGTACTCCACCTGCTGGAAGGGTTCGTTGACACAACGAAAGACATAATGGTGCGAAATCCGTTTCCAGGTCAGCGAGGGCCGGATATGCCTTTCGCCGGCAAAGACCGGATACGGAAACCGGCGCGCGACATCGGTCCGAATCGCATGTTTTTTGTCGCCGCCCACGCCCAGGCGATAGCGCACGTCCAGAAAGCTTGCATCCAGCGGATTATGGGGATAAGGAATGGTCAGCGACCGCTTCCCGTCCATACTCTCCACCAGACCTTCGACACCGGCGAAACGTCCACGCTCACTTTCGGGGATGGACTCCCAATGACGCCGGATACGCTCCAAGGTATCGGGTAAGAGACGGTCGTCCGAGTCGAGATTGAAAAAAAGCCGCCCCCTGGCCAATTCCACGCCTTTGTTGTGAGCGGCGTGCTTGCCCTGATTGCTCTGTTTGACATAAATGACTGGGAATTCGACGCCCGCTTTCCAACGAGCCACGACGGCAGCAGTGTCATCGGTCGATCCGTCGTCGACGATGACGACCTCGAAGTTCCGATAGGTCTGGGCCTCGATGCTGGACAAAGCCCTAGTCAACAAGCCCGCGCGATTATAGGTGGGAATAAAGACGGTAAACATCGGCCTGTCCCTAACCATAGGGTCTCCGTAATTTCACGAACACGTTAATAATCAAGCCTTCAGGCCAAAACTCCGCTCGACGGCGTCGACGATACGCCAAAAATCCAGGACTTGGTGCTTCCGGATTTCGGCTCGTACTCGAAGCGCTTCCGGAAGGCGGCGCAGTGCGGCAAAAAAGCCTCTGACGTATACCAGATCGAGTCTTAGCAAGCGTCCGATCAACTGGAACAGATAGCCCGGCAAGAGATAGAGCATCAAGTCCTTCCCCGGCATATGTGTCCATTCGAGCAAGAATCGATTGCACACCCGCGTCTTTCTGACTCGATCGGCGGCCACGTTTTCCGAAATCGAACCTTTTTTTTCATGCACCACCCGACTCGCCGGCTCCAAGAGCGTTCGCCACCCGCGTTTCCAGGCGCGCAAACCCAAGTCGAAGTCTTCGGAATAGAACGGCTTGTAAAGCGGCAAATAGCCGCCCAGCGCCACAAACATCGATTTCCGCAGAGCGACGGAGCCTCCGGAGGCAAATAAGCTCTCCGTCGGCGCAGCGGACTTCAGGTCGTCGAAGCGCCAGCGCACCGACCTAAGCCGGCCCCGTTTTATTCGGAAACACCGCCACGAAACC
The DNA here is from genome assembly GCF_039794385.1 of Methylocaldum sp. Taxonomy (NCBI): domain Bacteria; kingdom Pseudomonadati; phylum Pseudomonadota; class Gammaproteobacteria; order Methylococcales; family Methylococcaceae; genus Methylocaldum; species Methylocaldum sp. The sequence goes on from NZ_JBDIVO010000067.1 coordinate 6,941, forward strand.
GGGCTCACCCGTCCGTCCTCGTCCAGAACCAGGGGCGATACGGAGAAGACCTCGGCCTTTTCCAGATGCCGGATCAACGGCGCCATGAAGTCCTCCTGCGGCCGCACATCGGAATTCAGAAAAATCAGGAATTCCGCGTCGGCGGCATCGACCCCCGAATGGATCGCTTCGGCGAAACCGCGATTGGCTTCATGGACGACGACACGAACCGAAGGGAACTCGGTCCGGAGCATCTCGGCACTTCCGTCCACCGATCCGTCATCCACCACGATGATCGAGCAGGTGCCGGGATAAGCTGCGGCGGCCCGTATCACGGACGGCAGATTGCGGCGCAATAAATGCACTCCGTTGAAATTGGGAATAATCACGCCCACCGGCGGAAAATCAGGCTGAGCCATGAGAAGCTTTAAAAAAACGAAAACCGCCCCCCACAATCAAGCTCAACGGATAGAGCGTCGATCGGGAGAAAAAAGGCAGCGTAAGAAAGGCATGCGCAAAATGGACCGTCGTCACGACAATCAAAAGGACGCCTATCTGCCTGCGTGTATCATTATCGGCAGTCGCCGTATGCACCCAGAGCTTCGCGAAAAATAGCCCATAGCCGGCGATTACAACAATAAGCCCAATCAATCCGTGACTATACAGCAGTTCCAGCAAGAAATTGTGCGGAAAGGAGAAATCGACCACCGAATGAAAGCTGGAAACCCCCTGATAATCGCGGTAGAACTGCCCGAATCCATGCCCGAAAATCCATTCTCGAACCGAACTCGCCGACTGCATTTCGGCAGTCTCCGTCCAAATGGCCACCCGCTCTTCCTTGCGCAAATCACCGAAGAAATCGTCCATCCTGTCGTCGAATCCATAAATTCCCGATGCGTACAGCAAGCCGGGAATAATCAGCACCGCCGCGAACGTCATCCACCGGTACCTGACCGCCACGAACGGGACGATCGCCAGCGAGCCGGCCAGCAAAGCCAGAAAACCCGGCCTGGACTGGGTCTTCAACAGCAACAGCGCATCGCCGAGCAACGCCAAGATGAACAGCCACCGTTGTCCTCCGCCGTTCGCGATCGAAAAATAGAACAGGATCGGCAGCGTCAGCAAGCAGTACAGCGCCAAGAAATGAGGATTGGCGAACAGCCCGAACTTATCGGGAAAAATCGCAAAGCCGATCCACTGGGCGACAACGTAGAACGCAGCCAGCACGGCGATAATCGGCTTATGGGTCAATTGCCAGCGACTGCCGAATCGCTCGGGCAGCATCACCACACCGGCAACCGCCGCCACCGGCCAGGATAGATGCTCCAAAAAGCGAAAGTCGGTCTCGTTGGCGGACGCCATGAGATAGCCTTGTCCGGTCAGCAAAACAACGAGGGACAGCAAAGCGGCCATCGGCCGATCGATTGGGAAGCCGCTGCGGGACAACAGCGCCAGACAGATGACGACAGCGGCGCACAAGTACAGAAAAATCTTATGGATACCGAACCCGAGCAGGAGGGAGATTCCGAAGCCGTAAATCGAGGCGCTCAGAAGGCCGGCGAGAAAACTCGTGCCGACGCCTGGAAAACTTCTATTGCTTAAAGCCGTCGTCTCCATCACGACGGCCTACTTTTCCGTTAGGAGACGAGAGAGGGTTCCGTTGGGCAATTGTCCGGAGAGGACCTCGGGTTCGGAAAACCGGAAGCGGCTGATTGCCGCGAAGGGCACTGCATCCTGCATGGGAGTTCCGCGCATAAAAGTGGAAATGGAAGGCGATCGTATTACAAAGCTCCGACGCACGTCAAAGCGGCTTTTAAGGCTGGAACTTCACTACAATGCCTTCCTATAGAGGATCGATAACGAGCGACTGCATCGCCGGCTTCGCTTGAAAAGCGGGTACGGCACCCCAATCTATTGAGTCATCTCGATTAAGCAACATAAAGGCATTTTTCCAATGCGAATGGACAAACTGACCAGTAAATTCCAAGCAGCCCTGGCCGAAGCGCAGAGCCTGGCTTTGGGGCACGACCATCAGTTCATCGAGCCGATTCACGTCATGGCGGCGCTGCTCGATCAGGAAGGCGGCACCGTGCGGCCCCTGGTCTCGCAATGCGGCGTCAACGTCAATCAGCTCCGTACCTCTCTGGAAGAAGCGCTCCACCGCATCCCCCGCGTAGAAGGTATCGGCGGAGACGTACAGATCTCGAACGAACTGGGCCGGTTGTTGAACCTCACCGATAAGCTGGCGCAAAAACGCGGCGACACGTTCATCACCAGCGAAATCTTCGTGCTGGCGGCCATCGAAGACCGTGGCCAGCTCAGCGATTTGCTCAGGAAAGCGGGACTGGACCGGAACAAACTGGAGCAAGCCATCGAACAGATCCGGGGCGGCCAGAAGGCAGACGACGCCAACGTGGAAGAGCAACGCCAGGCGCTTCAGAAATTCACCATCGATCTGACCGCGCGCGCCGAACAGGGCAAGCTCGATCCGGTGATCGGGCGCGATGATGAAATCCGCCGCACCATCCAGGTTCTGCAGCGCCGCACCAAGAATAATCCGGTCTTGATCGGCGAGCCCGGCGTCGGCAAAACCGCCATTGTCGAAGGCCTGGCGCAGCGCATCGTCAACGGCGAAGTGCCGGAAGGGGTCAAAGGCAAGCGCCTATTGGCTCTGGACATGGCCGCCCTGATCGCCGGCACCAAGTTCCGCGGCGAATTCGAGGAGCGGATGAAGGCGCTGCTGAACGATATCGCGAAACAGGAAGGCAGGATCATCCTCTTCATCGACGAGCTGCACACCCTGGTCGGCGCGGGGCGGGCTGAAGGTGCCATCGACGCCGGCAATATGCTGAAGCCCGCTTTGGCTCGGGGCGAGCTGCATTGCATAGGCGCCACGACCTTGGACGAATACCGTCAGTACATCGAAAAGGACGCGGCCTTGGAACGGAGGTTCCAGAAAGTGCTGGTGGACGAGCCCAGCGTCGAGGACACTATCGCGATTCTGCGCGGGCTCAAGGAAAAATACGAGGTACATCATGGCGTCACCATCACCGACCCCGCGATCGTGGCGGCGGCGACCCTGTCGCATCGCTATATCACCGACCGCAATCTGCCGGACAAGGCCATCGACCTGGTGGACGAGGCCGCCAGCCGCATCCGCATGGAAATCGATTCCAAACCGGAAGAAATGGACCGTCTGGATCGCCGCCTGATCCAGCTCAAGATCGAGCGCGAGGCCTTGAAGAAGGAAACCGACGAAGCCTCGCGAAAACGGCTGGAAACACTCCAAGACCACATCTCCGAACTGGAACGGGAATACGCTGAACTGGAAGAGATCTGGAAATCCGAAAAGGCCGCGCTGCAAGGCACGGCCGCCATCAAGGAAAAGCTGGAACGGGCTCGGCTGGACCTGGACGCGGCACGGCGCAACGGCGATCTCGCCCGCATGTCGGAGCTGCAATACGGCGAGATTCCCAAGCTGCAAAAGGAGCTGGATCTCGCCACACAGGCCGAGATGCAGGAAACCAAGCTGATGCGCAACAAGGTCACCGACGAGGAAATCGCCGAAGTGGTCTCCAAGTGGACCGGCATTCCGGTATCGAAAATGCTCGAGGGTGAGCGGGAAAAGCTGCTCCACATGGAGGAAAACCTGGCCCGGCGAGTCGTGGGCCAACAGGAGGCCATCAAAGCGGTGTCGGATGCCATCCGCCGCTCACGCGCCGGTCTCGCCGATCCGCGCCGCCCCAACGGCTCCTTCCTGTTCCTGGGCCCGACCGGCGTGGGCAAAACCGAGCTGTGCAAAGCCTTGGCCGAGTTTCTGTTCGACACCGAGGAAGCCATGGTCCGGATCGATATGTCGGAATTCATGGAGAAGCACTCGGTGGCCCGCCTGATCGGGGCGCCGCCGGGTTATGTCGGTTACGAGGAAGGCGGCTATCTGACCGAGGCGGTGCGCCGCAGACCCTACTCGGTGATCCTGCTGGACGAGGTGGAAAAGGCCCACCCCGAGGTGTTCAACATACTGTTGCAAGTGCTCGACGACGGACGGCTCACCGACGGCCACGGCCGCACCGTGGACTTCCGCAACACCGTTATCGTGATGACCTCGAACCTGGGCTCCGACCGTATTCAGGAGCTGGCCGGCGAGGAGAATTATCAGCGGATGAAGGCGGCGGTCATGGAAGTGGTTACCCACTACTTCAGGCCGGAATTCATCAACCGTATCGACGAAGTGGTGGTCTTCCACCCGCTGATCAAAGAGCAGATCCGCGCCATCAGCCGCATCCAGATCGGCTACCTGCAAAACCGCCTGGCCGAGCGCGATATCGCGCTCGAAGTCAGCGAAGCCGCGCTGGACAAACTCGGAGAGGCCGGGTTCGATCCGGTCTACGGCGCACGCCCGCTGAAGCGCGCCATTCAGCACCAACTCGAGAACCCCTTGGCGCAGGATATCCTGGCCGGCAAGATCGCCGCCGGCGATACCGTCAGCGCGGACGTGGAGGACGGAGAGATCGTCTTCCGCAAAGCGGCCTGAGCTGACTGCCCTCTAACTTCGGCACAGGGAAGTGCCGTCGCTTGCTCCGCTCGCATGATCGAGAACGGCGCTATCCGTCGTCGGGTTCTTGCGCCGGCTCATGTAGCCTGAGATTATATGATGCCGACCGGTGGGTTTTTAGGCCGCGGCCTCGATCCGCTCCTTGAAGCCATCGTAATCACCGCAACCCTATACAACAACCGGTGACAGGCATCCGACTTATGGATTCCAAGAATCCAACATCCTCGGCAGTTCCTAGACTTGTGAACCAGGAAGGACAACATATGGATATGCGCAAGGTACTGTGCTTCAATTTTTCGGCCGCTCGGAACGAATCGCTCGATCCCCTGCGGTCTCTCGAATGGACTATCTTTTCCACTGGCGATCTGAACGAGGCCAAGAATCTCATCGATCATCATCGTTTCAAGGTTGGAATGGTTTTCTTCGGTTCCGACCTGCCAAACGACTTATCCTCGATCAAGAATCTTTTCACCGCACGCCGCTCCATGGAATGGATCGGCTTGCTGGCGGCTGAGACCTTGAACAGACCGGACCTATGCGAGCTGATTTCTCGCTACTTTTACGATTATCACACCCTGCCTTTGGATACCGGGCGCCTGCAATTGACGCTCGGCCATGCTCTGGGCATGGCGGATATCTTGGAACGCACCGCAGCCTCCTCGATCCATAGAAATCGCGAGGAGCTGATCGGATGCAGCCCGGCAAGCCTCAGGCTATTCCGAACCATCAAGAAAGTCGCCGCCATCGAGGCGCCGGTATTGATCATCGGCGAGAGCGGCACCGGAAAAGAATCGACCGCTCTCGCCATACATCGAGCCTCTACTCGATGCGACAACCCCTTTGTCAAGGTGAGCTGCGATGGATTGCCGCCGGAAGTCATTCGATCGGAGCTGTTCGGGCACGACAAAGAACGGCATGACCGCATCCACGAACCGGGCAAGAGCCGTCTGGAAGCTGCGGCGGGAGGCACGCTGCTCTTGGATGAAGTCGGCAATCTGACCGAAGACCTTCAAACCGAATTGCTCAACTTTCTCCGGGAAGGGACCACCCCGTCAGGTAGCGACACCGCGAAAACGCCGATCGACGTCCGGATCATCGCCACCGCTCAAACCGACCTGGAACAAACGGTAATGGACGGTCGCTTCCGGGACGATCTCTACCGGCGGCTCAAGGCTTTGACCGTAAACGTTCCGCCGCTGCGCGAGCGTCAGGACGATATCGAACTTCTCGCCAAGCACTATCTTCGCGTGTTCGCCAACGGCGACGGCGATTCCGCCCAAGGCTTTGAGCCCGAAGCATTGAAAGCGATGCGTCGTTACGAGTGGCCCGGCAATATTCGCGAGTTGATCAACCGGATCAAACGGGCCAAGGTCATGTGCGAAGGTCCTTTGATCAACTCGGCGGACCTGGGCTTGAACGACTTCCATCCGAGCTTTGGCAGAGTATTCGACCATCCTATGACCCTGGAAGAAGCCAAAGACCAAACCGAAAAGGAAATTATCCAGCTTACGCTGCAAGCCACGGAAAACAATATTTCTCGTGCGGCGCGGCAATTGGCGGTGTCGCGCATGACACTCTATCGTTTGATGTACAAACATCAGATCAGAAGCCATTGGGTCGGGGAAAATTTGGGAATCGCGGTCCAGGAATGAGCGTCCCACGATCCGCTTCATAGTGCAGCCCATATCGATTGGCCGATCGGATTCGGCCGATTCTATATCTCATCCAATTTGAGCCGGATCAGAGCGACGCCTCCACCAAGGGGCGTCGCGAAATCGATCGTAGCGTGCCCGAAACGCGCACTTGCGAACCGCCCATGAGAGTTGACGCGATGTTCAAGGTTGAGATCACTTGCATGACGCGGCAAGTTCAACATATCTCGACCACTCGCCAGATTTGACGGGATAAATGGGGGCTAATCCCCCACCGGTGAAATGCTGAACTCAAGAAGGTCGGTTTCTTGCCGTAGCCTATCGGCAAGCCGGCTGAAATGGACTAGATCGTAAGTGCGGATGACCATGCAGTACTCGAAGGCTTTGCCGCTGTCGACAAGACGGTAGCTCATGCCCGCGATGCGCGCCTTGTATTGAACGATCAACGCACAGACGGACGATTCATCGGGCGCCGAATCCCTCGAATACCGCAGCCTCAGCTGGGCGTATTGTTGGCTCGGTATCCAGTACTCGATCAATCGGAACAGAGCCAGAGTACCCAAGACCGCACCCGTAACCAGAATCGCGGGGTAATAGAAGCCTATGCCGTAAAGAATGCCGAGGGCGGCAGTCATCCAGATGGATGCGGCCGTGGTCAGGCCGCGGATGGTGAGCCTTTCCTTGAAGATCACCCCGGCCCCCAGAAAGCCGATGCCCGTCATGATGCCTTGGGCCATGCGCGTCGGATCGGTCTGAATCGTGTCCAGCGGAACACCCTTCAACCACAGCCTCTGGTAGCCGGTCAGCAACATCAGTAGCGCTGAAGCCAGACAGACCAGAGCATGCGTGCGAAATCCGGCCGGACGACCGTGAAAGGTACGTTCGAGTCCGATAAGGGCGCCGGCCGTCCATGCGCTCCCTAAACGGATCGCGATTTCGAGGTATTCGTCGCTCATAACGTCCTCCCTAGCGCAGCAATGCCGTTAAGTTAAGCCGTCATGCCGGCATCCAGGACACAAGGATGTGATTCAGGCCAATGCCCTCCGTGGCTTCTAGATTCCGACGAAGAATGACGAAGCAGGACCTGACTTAACGGCATTGCCCGGTGCAGGCCGGATTATTCGGGAATCAGCGTCAAATGATGTTTGGCCGCACCCGGCAGGAAAGGCAAAGCAACGCCTTTGAGCCAGGCTTGCTGCTGGTCGCGGTAATGCACCGAGAACGGGTGCCCGGATTGGCCGCCCGGCATATGGAGAATGCCGTCCTCGGGATGATTCGGCGACACCGCCATGCGCTCGCTGGCGCCGTGGCCGTCAAACAGCACTCGCACGCAGAAGCTGCCGCAGCCGCTCGCGGGCTCCTCGGGCATATCCAGAACCCAGCCGGCGAGTGTGAACGTCTGGCTGAACGGATGGCTCAAATGGACCCGGTTGATCTCACCCCATGCCAAATTCTCCAATCGGTCGACGCCGTTCCGCTGCTTGGCCTCTTCGGCACTGCGGCGGAGCGTCTCGATCAAAAAACTGCGCCAATCGGCATATTGCCGATCCGGCAGCGTTTCCGGAACCTGTTCCGTGAGCAGCGTACGAAGCGGCGTTTCCTGCTCGCGCCAGGCATAGGCGAAATTCGGATCGGCCGCCGCGCACCGACTCACCAGAGGAGCGAACACGGCTTTTGCGAGATTTCGCCGCCACTCGACCAATAGCCCTATACCGATGCTATCGGCATCGAGCCGGCCGTTCCAGCGTTCGATCGAGCGCTTCGCCTCCGCCAGAATTGCGTCTTCTGGCTCACCGTTCAGCACGGACAAGGCCAGGCGGCGATAGAACTCGTAAAACTCGCTGACCGTATCGAGCTGCAAGGCCAGCATATCCTGTTCCGAAACCCGAGGCATCCCCTTAAGCTTCTCGGCGATTCGGTAGGCACGGTAGCTGAAGGAGAAATTGTGGCCGATCACGTAAGGATATTCCTTGCCCAAAGTACGATTGTTGGCGGTTGCGAGAAACCCTTCGGCGGGATCGACGACCCGCGGCAGTTCTTCGGGCGGAATGAATCCGTCCCAGCGGGCGCTACCGTTTGCCCAGGAAACGCTGACGCTCCCGTCGAAGCCCACCCGCCTCGGGAAAAAGCCCATGTAAGTCCAGGCGATGTGCCCCGCATCGTCCGCCAGAACGACATTCTGGGGCGGCGCGCCGGCGCGGTTCACGACTGCCATGGCCTCATTCAGGGTTTTGACGCGGTCCATCCCCAGTAATCCCAGATTCACGGCTCGCGGGTCCAGCGCAGTCCAACGGACCGCCACAGGCTGGCCGAGCAGCGGCTCCGGTGCGAGCGGCCCCCAAACCGTGCTCTTCAGCTCGAGGGGCTCGGCACTGCCATCCTTAACGACTATGGTCTCGGTCCGGGTCTCGAACCGACGCCAGCCTTCCGGCGTCCGGTATCGGCCGGGATCGGCGGGATCCAGTTCGACCCGCACCAAATCCAGCAAATCGGCGTCTACATTGGTAAATCCCCAAACCACATGACGGTTGCTGCCGACTACGACCAGCGGCACTCCCGGCAGAGTGACACCCGACAAATCCACGTCTCCGTAGAGCAGCCGGGCACGATACCAAATATTCGGCACCGAAAGTCCCAAGTGCATGTCGTTGGCCACAATGGCGCGCCCGTCCTTGGTTTTGGTTCCGCCCACCGCCCAGTTGTTCGAACCGATGCTGGGCGCTTCCGGCTCGATGACGCTGCCGAGCTTCTGGTCTCCGACCTCCTCGATCAAGCTCGCGATCGATTTCACCGGAACCGGGCGCGCCGGCCGGTGCGAATCGCCACCGCCCAAGAGAACGGTAACGTAGGGATCGGTGTCGGGAGTCAGGAAAGCGGTCACCTCGGCAGGAAGGAGACGATCCATCAGCGTAAGGGTTCGCTCGTCCTTGTCATGTCCGTTCAACGTTTGAAACATGCCCAGCGCGACCAGCATGCTGTCCTCCAGCCGCCAGGCATCGGGATGATAAGCCAGGACGCGGAACTCGAACGGCAAGGCCTTAGCCCGGGAGATGAACGCATTCACGCCATCCGTGTAGGCTTGCAAGACCTTGCGTTGATCCGCCGGCATCCGGTTCACAGCATCCTCGGCCGCGCGCTGAAACTGGTAAGCTCTTTGCCGTTTATCGAGGAGCAACGCTTTCGCGCCGAAAACTTCCGCCAATCGTCCGGCCGTCTTGCGCCTCATCAGGTCCATTTGGAAAAGCCGGTCGCGCGCATGGAGATACCCCAACACGCGGAATGCATCCTCCCGCGTTTCCACCCGCACCGACGGAATTCCGAACTCATCCGCTTCCACCTCGGCCTTTTCGGAGAGTCCTGGCAGCCCCGCCTCGCCGTCCATGACCGGCAGCGACTGGGCAATCCTGTCGATCTGATAAGCGGCGGGCGCAATGACGAACAACAACGCGAAACCGAACAAATATAAGAACCGTTTAGCATTCATGAGCGATTATCGTGACTTCTGTTATGGATCGCCGGTAAAAAGCGAGGGCAGTTGAATTCGGGTATACTGCCCCGATTTTCGAAGAGCGAGCAATACCATGAGACCGAGCGGACGCCAGCCGGATGAACTGCGAGAGATCGCATTGACCTGCAATTATACGAAACACGCGGAAGGCTCGGTGCTCGTCGAATTCGGCGATACCCGCGTGATCTGCACGGCCAGCATCGAAGAAAAAGTACCACCTTTCCTCAAAGGTAAGGGCAGCGGGTGGATTACAGCGGAATACGGCATGTTGCCGCGCTCCACGCATGAGCGGATGGGAAGGGAGGCAGCCAGAGGCAAACAGGGCGGCCGCACCATGGAAATCCAGCGGCTCATCGGACGTTCCCTGCGGGCGGCGCTGAACCTGGAAGCCCTTGGCGAGCGGACCATCACCATCGACTGCGACGTGATCCAAGCGGACGGCGGTACCCGAACGGCCTCGATTACCGGGGGCTATGTGGCCTTGTCCCTGGCCGTAGGCAATCTGATGAAACAAAGAAAGCTCCGGATCAATCCTATCCACGGCCAAATCGCTTCGGTGTCGGTCGGCATCTACAAGGGCGTGCCGGTGCTGGACTTGGACTACCGCGAGGACTGCGAGGCAGAGACCGACATGAACGTGGTCATGAACGAGGCCGGCGCCTATGTGGAGGTTCAAGGCACGGCGGAAGGTCATGCCTTCCGACGCGATGAACTCAACACCATGCTCGATTTGGCCGGCAAAGGAATCGCAGAATTATTGGCTCATCAGCGAGCCGCGCTCGAAAATTGCAAAGCCGGCTGAAGCCGGCTTTGCCTCAGACCATCCCGGAACGCCTTATAGCGGACGTCCAGCGGCCATGGCCGCCGGCACCTCCACCAGCTTGCCCGATCTTACGTCGTAGATGAAACCGTAGATCGGAATGTTCTTCGGCACCAGGGTGTGATTACGGATGCGTCTCACGTCCTCGGCAACGCTCTGTTCCTGATTCTTGATGGTCAGCCAGTTGATGTATTTGCCGTCGGTACACCCCGGCCCCTTACCCACATCGTGCCAACCGCTGGCGTCGATGGTCGCGGTTTCGAGGCTATTGCTCAGAAGATCGCCCATGATCTCGTTGGTGAACAGTTCCATACCGCAATCGGTATGGTGAATCACGAACCATTCGCGGGTGCCGAGCAGCTTGTAGGAGATCACCAGGGAACGGATGGCGTCGTCGCTGGCCCGTCCGCCGGCATTGCGGATCACGTGGGCGTCGCCCTCGGTAAGACCGGCGTACTTGGC
>NZ_JBDIVO010000068.1:0-17846 GCF_039794385.1 Methylocaldum sp.
TTGAAGAGCTGCGGGAGGACGCCTTTGTCCGGAAGTCGAGCGCCGCCGTCAGCGCGCGACTCTAGCTTTCATAGGACTAACAGGAAGCGTGCCAAGCTCGTTTAACGCGCTAAACAGCTCTGAAACAGCAGCTGGCGGCGCAGTGCGGAGGCGCCGGGCGGGTGGGCTGGTGCATCGGGTGCGACAAAAGAGTGCGCGATGCGCGAAAGGCGGGCGGAATTCGCCCCGAAGTCAGTCCGTCAGCCCTTCCAGGGTAAGCAGGGTCCTGGCGACGTCCGCGATGCGCATGTTGCGGCTCATGGCCGTTTTGCGCAGCAACTGATAGGCTTCGTCCTCGCTCATTCCTTTTCGCTGCATCAAAATGCCCTTGGCTTTGTCCACCACTTTCCGGTCGGCTAGCTGGGTTTTGGTTTCATGCAGTTCGCGCTTGAGCGCCTCGAATTCGCGAAAACGGGCCATGGCCACCTCGACGATGGGCATGATGCGTTCCTGGCTGAGGCCGTCCACCACATAGGCGCTTACCCCGGCCTGCACGGCCTGGCGGATGTAATCGCCGTCGCGCTTGTTCGAGAACAGGATGATCGGTCTCGGCTGGTCGCGGCTGATCTCCCGCATTTGCTCCAAGGTGTCGCGGCCCGGCGCCTCCAGATCCATGATCACCATGTCCGGCTGGCATTCCTTGAGTTCCCGAAGCAGGTTGTGGCCGTGCTTGATCCGGGCGACGACCTGATGTCCGGCATCGTGCAGCGCTTGCTCCAATATGGCGCTGCGCGCCGAATCCTGATCGACCAGCATGATTCTGAGGCTCATGGATTGACCTTGGCCAGTTCGTCCAGTGAAACCTGCCAATTGTGCAGTTCGAAGCGCTCCAGATAATCCACCGGACGGAGCGCATCGAAGGTGCCGCCGTCCAGGAACCGGTCCGTACCCAGGATCATCGGCTCGGTGGCTTCCCGAAGCGTCCACGGTTCGCCGTGCTGCCCCTCGGTCTTGTAGTCCGCGGTGGGGAAGGGCAGGCCCAGAGCCTGGGCGGCTTCGCGGTAAAGATCGGGCCGATAGACCTCTTCGGCAAGCTTTCGCATGTCTACGGGATCGCGGAGTTGTCCCCAACGGTACATCTGAGTGATGAACCAAACGGCATGGGAGCGCCAGGGAAACGTCGCGGCATAACGGAAGAACACGTTAAAGTCGGGAAGCGGCGCGGGCGCGGCGTCGACCTGGTAGCGAAACGAGCCGACCATGGACATTTTCACCACGTCAGCCGGTGCGTTGACGTATTCCTCCCGAGCCAGAATATCGGCCACTTCGATACGGTTTTCCGGTTGATCGATCCATTGCGCTGCCTCCAGCAGCGCCATCAGCATGGCGCGGTGAGTGTTAGGATGTTGTTCGGCCCACTCCCGGTTCACGCCCAGCACTTTTTCCGGCTTGTTGTTCCAGATTTCATAATCGGTGATCAGCGTGCGTCCGACGCCGGTGGCCACGGCCTGCGCGTTCCACGGTTCTCCGACGCAGTAACCGTCTATTTCTCCGCTGCTCAGGTACTTCACCATGTGCGGCGGCGGGATCACGACCAGGCGCACGTCGCGGTCCGGATCGATGCCGCCGGCGGCCAGCCAGTAGCGCAGCATGTAGTTATGGGGGGAGAACGGAAATACCGTTGCGAAGCACAAGGGCTCGCTTCCTGAGTTCTTGCCGGTATCGATGACTTTCTTCAGTGCACGGACGCTCATGGACCGCTCGGCTGCCGCCGCCGGATCGAGTTCGGCCATGCGCCGGTACAAGTCCAGGGAAACGGTAATGGCGTTGCCGTTGAGATCCAGGGACAGAGCGGCGATGGTCGGTTTTTTCAGTTCCCCGAGACCGAGCGTCGTGGCGATGGGCATGGGTGCCAGCATATGACCGCCGTCCAGCAAGCCGGCGAATACCTTGTCGCGGATATTGGCCCAGGACACCTCTCTGGAAAGTCTCGCCTCCAGCCCGTGTTTTCGAAAAAAACCTTTTTCGTAGGCGATGACGAGCGGTGCGCAGTCCGTCAGCGGGATGAAACCCAAGTCGATCTGGGTTTTCTCGAGTCCTTCGCCGCCTGCCGCATGAACGCCAGGGCGCAGCCATTGGGGAACCGAGGTCATGAGTTAAGGGTCTCCTTGTCCAAAATTCTCCAGGATGGATTGGATTGTGAAGCGTCAAGAGCGTATCGGCTCCGATAGCAGTTACGGCGCGAGTAGCCTGCCACGACGTTATGGTTTCAGCAATGATCGTGCCATACGGTCCAGTGCTTGGCCGTAGCCCAGACAGTCGGCAAGGGATTGCCGACCTACGTCATTCCGTTCGGCATTCGAGTGAACATTCATCGTAGGATGGGTAGAGCGAAGCGAAACCCATCGATGGTGGGTTAGCCCCTAGTCTCCGCTCGGGACAGGCCCTTCGACAGGCTCCGCGTAACCCACCGATTCGAGGTCGCTCGGTGGGTTACGGCCTCCGGCCTAACCCACCCTACAAACATGAATTCTTTATTAAAAGCGATTTTGAATTAGGCCGAGATAAGCGATGCCTTAAATAGGAACATAGGCCGTTGAAGTGCACAAATACGAGGCAATGCTAGACGCCTTGTGCCGCCGCAGCGGCGATTGTGTTTTTACCCCTGCAATAAGGACTTGAGCTCGGGAATACAGGAACCGCAATTGGTTCCCGCTTTGAGTGCTGCACCAATTTGTTCCGTTGTCGACAGATTTTGCTTCTGAATGGCGCGTTTCAAGGTATTGATGCCGACCCCGAAACAGGAGCAGACGATACGCCCCTGATCATCCTCGGCCGAAGCCGGTTTTCCGGCCAAAAGGCTCATGCGTGCCCGATCGGGCACTTCATCCAGTGCGAATAGACCGGCTAGCCAACTGCGCGGCGGCAGCTCGAAGCTCCGGTCTATGAAGGCGCAAAACTGCAAACGTCCGCCGAGGAGGCGTGCGCAGCGGTACCGGCCCGAGTGGATGTCAGCGAACTCCAGCCATTCTTCCCTGCCGGGCACCGGCTCGGCGGACGCGGATTCGCGCGAACCCGAGGGATGGGCGAACAAGCCGCGCATCCAGACAGGCCAGTCCGAAGGTGACTCGGAATGTGCCAGCTCGTAAAGCCAATGGCCGTCTCCCCGTATCGTGACGCGGTACTCGACCTCGATAGCGTCAAGCGGTTCGCGCGACAGCAAGAAGCCGTGCCACGCCGGCCGATAGGGCGCAATCCGGAGCGGTGTGTGCTTGGATTCGGGTTCGCCGGACATGGGATCGGTTGCCGGGTTGACCAAGGCATTGATTAAGCCTTTGCTGGCATAGGGTCCGCTCCAGTGCATGGGCACGAACACCGATCCGGGCTGCTGGTCTTTACTGACGCGGGCGCGGACCAAGGCTTGGCCGAACCGGCTCTCGAGTCGAACCAGGGTTCCGTCCTGAATGGCGAATCGGGCCGCATCGCGGGGGTTCAGCTCGGCGTAAGGCTCGGGAACATGGTTGGTCAACCGGGCGGTTTTGCCGGTGCGGGTCATGGTGTGCCATTGATCGCGGATACGCCCGGTATTGAGCACCAGCGGATAGGCCGCGTCGGGCGGGTTGGCCGGCGCTTTGGGGACCACCGGCACCATTTCGGCGCGGCGGCTGATGCTTGAAAACCCGCCTGCGTCGAACAGGCGAGACGCGCCGTTCGGATAACGCCCATTTACCGGCCACTGGATCGGCCTCAAGGCATCGTAGCCGGCGCGATCGAGTTCCGCGAGACCGGAAATGTCGAACACCCGTTTGCCGCCGTTTTGAAGACCGGACAACCGGGCGTGCTCCAGGAAAATTTCCCAGGCCGACCGGTAGCAAAAACCTTCGTCGTATCCCATGCGCTGGGCAACCCGGCTGACGATCCACCAATCCGGCTTGGCTTCGCCCGGCACTGTCAGAAATGCCCGCTGCCGGGAAATGCGACGCTCCGAGTTGGTGACGGTGCCGTCCTTCTCACCCCAGGCCAGCGCGGGCAGGTTCACATGTGCGTAGGCGCCCAAGTCGGTGCCCGACTCGCATTCGGAAACCACCACGAATTCGCAGCGGCGGAGCGCGTCCCGCACCGCGTTCGCGTCCGGCAGGCTAACGGCCGGATTGGTGGCCATGATCCAGACTGCCTTGATGCGTCCCTCGGCGATCGCCTGAAACAGCTCCACGGCCTTGAGTCCGGACTTATCCAGCATGCGCGGCGCATTCCAGTACTCCTGCACGAGAGCCCGGTGTTCGGGATTCTCGATGTCGAGATGCGCCGCGAGCTGATTGGCGAGTCCGCCGACCTCCCGCCCGCCCATGGCGTTGGGCTGGCCGGTCAGGGAGAAGGGGCCCATGCCCGGTTTGCCGATCCGCCCGGTGGCAAGATGAACGTTGATGATGCTGTTGACCTTGTCGGTGCCGCTGGACGACTGGTTGACGCCCTGCGACCAGGCGGTGACGACTTTTTCGGTGCGGGCGAACCATTGGTAAAAGCTCGCGAGGTCCTCTTCGGGAATACCGCAGATCCTGGCAACAGCAGGCAAGGAAGGAGCCGTTTTGCGCGCGTTCTCGAACGCTTCGGCATAGCGACCGAGATGATTTTCCAGGAAGGCGAAATCGATCCTGTCATCCTGGCGCAGATAATTCAGGAGTCCGTTGAACAGAACCACGTCGGTACCCGGCCGTATCGGGAGATGCAGATCGGCGGACTGACTCGTCGCCGTGCGGCGCGGATCGATGTTGACGATCTTCAGGCGGGGATTTTCCCGTTTGGCCGCAACCAGACGCTGAAACAGCACCGGATGGCACCAGGCCGCGTTGGAACCGACCAGCACGACGAGATCGGCGAGTTCCAGGTCCTCGTAACAGCCGGGCACGACATCCTCGCCGAAGGCCCGTTTCTGGGCCGCGACCGTGGACGACATGCAGAGGCGGGAATTGGTATCGATATTTCCCGAGCCGATGAAACCCTTCATCAGCTTGTTCGCGACGTAATAGTCCTCGGTCAAGAGCTGGCCGGAGACGTAGAACGCCACCGAGTCGGGACCGTGGGTATCGATGGTCCGGCGAAGCGTGTCGGCGACGGTGCCTAGCGCTTCGTCCCAACTCACCCGCCGGCCCGTGATCTCGGGATAAAGCAGCCGAGTTTCCAGCGACAGCGTTTCGCCAAGCGACGAGCCCTTGGAGCAAAGCCGCCCGAAATTGGACGGATGTTCCGGATCGCCCTTGATGTCCGCCGACTCGGGACCGCGCGGCTTGGCCAGCACGCCGCAGCCGACGCCACAGTAGGGACAGGTGGTGGCGATGGGCGCATCGTCCGCTGTTAAGGACGGATCTGAGAGCGGTGCAGAACTCACGTTTCTCTTCCTCTTAATAACGAAGTGTGGCTGGGATAAGGGCAAACGTTTTCGGAATTCCGGCTATTCCGGCCTATCGAGTTGCAACCACAACCTTTCGTTTTCCAGCTTTACCGGAAAGCACGCCGTTCGGCCCTCGTCCGGCGGAGCGGCTTCGCCGGACGCCAGGTCGATCACCCAGTTGTGCAACGGACAGGCCACCCGCTTTCCGCATACGATGCCTTGGGAGAGCGGCCCTCCTTTGTGCGGGCAGAGGTCGCGAACCGCGAAAATTTCGTCGTTCAGGGTGCGGAAGATGGCGACATTGCCAGCCGGCGTGGCGACGACGCGAGCGCCTTGGCGGGGAATGTCCTCGATTCGGCCGATTTCGATCCAGTCGCTCATGACATTCATCCTACTTTCCTCAAGGGTTCGAAGTGTTGCCGCTCGGATTCCTTGGCGAGAACCGCCCATGGATCGATCTGGGCGCTTTTCTGCGATTCGAGAAACCGCTCGTACAAGGCGCGTCGGCTTTCCGGATTCGAGACGATGCGCTCCTGGACATAAGCGAGACCGACGCGTTCGATCCAGTGCGCGGTCCGCTCCAGGTAGCGGGCTTCTTCCCGGTATAGCTGCATATAGGCGCCGCAGTATTCCTTCACTTCCTCTTCCGTATCGACCTTGCACAGAAAATCGGTGGCGCGGACCTTCACGCCGCCGTTGCCGCCGACGTGAAGTTCCCAGCCTGAATCCACCGCCACCACGCCGAAGTCCTTGATCGTGGCCTCGGCGCAGTTGCGAGGGCAGCCCGATACCGCCATCTTGACCTTGGCCGGCGTCCACGACCCCCAGGTCATTTTCTCGAGGTCTATGCCCATCTTGGTGGAATCTTGCGTGCCGAACCGGCACCATTCCTTGCCGACGCAGGTTTTCACCGTGCGCAGCGATTTGCCGTAGGCATGGCCGGAGACCAGACCGTGCTTGCCGAGTTCCGCCCAAACCGCTGGAAGCTGTTGTTTCGGGACGCCCAGAAGATCGATACGCTGGCCGCCGGTGATCTTGACCGTCGGAATCTCGAACTTTTCGGCCACGTCGGCGATGGCGCGCAGCTCCCGAGGATTGGTGACGCCGCCCCAAATCCGCGGCACCACTGAATAGGTGCCGTCCTTCTGGATATTGGCGTGGGCCCGCTCGTTGATGAAGCGCGACTGCGGATCGTCCCGGTATTCGTTGGGCCACTGGCAGAGCAGGTAATAATTGAGCGCGGGGCGGCAGGAATGGCAGCCGTCGACGGTTTTCCAATCGAGGAATCGCATGACTTCGGGAATTGTCTTGAGATTTTCCGCGCGAATGGCCTCTCGCACTTCTTCATGGGTATGGTCGGTGCATTTGCACAGCGGCTTTTTGGCCGGACTGACCGAGTAATCGCTGCCCAGGGTGCTTTGTAGGATCTGCTCCACCAAACCGGTGCACGAGCCACAGGACGCCGAGGCCTTGGTATGGGTGCGCACGTCTTCCAGAGTGAATAGCTTTTTCTGAACGATGGCGTCGACGATCGCCTTCTTGCACACGCCGTTGCAGCCGCAGACCTCCGCCGTGTCCGGCATGAGCGCCGCGCGGTTGTCCGCTCCGTGGCCGGCATCGCCCAGATGCGCCTGCCCGAACAGGACGTTTTCCCGGAACGCGGAGATATCGGTGCCGTCCCGCATCAACTGGAAGTACCAGGCGCCGTCGCCGGTATCGCCATAAAGCACCGCGCCCTTGATGCGGTTGGATTCGACCACCAGCTTTTTGTAGATGCCTCGGGCGGGATCTTGAAACAACAATTCTTCGTAGCCGTTTCCGCCCTGAAACTCGCCCGCGGAGAAAAGATCGATGCCGGTCACTTTCAGCTTGGTGGACGTCACCGAGCCCTCGTAGCGCGCGATGCCGTATTCCGCCAGGTGATTCGCGCAGACCTTGGCCTGCTCGAAAAGCGGGGCCACCAGGCCGAAAAGCTGCTTCCGGTGTTGCACGCATTCGCCTACGGCATAAATGCGGGGATCGAAGGTTTGCAGGGTGTCGTTGACCAGGATGCCTCGCTCGCAATGGATGCCGGCGCTCTTGGCGAGATCGACGTTGGGGCGGATGCCCACTGCCATGACCACCAGATCGGCCGGGGTTTCCGAGCCGTCCTTGAAGCGTACGCCGGTGACGCGGTCGTGGCCGAGGATAGCTTCGGTCTGCGCTTCCATTCGGAAATCGAGGCCGCTGTCCTCGAGCGCCCGTTTCAAAAGGTCCGCGGCAGGTTTGTCCAGTTGCCTTTCCATCAGGGTATCGAGGAGATGCACGACAGTAACCGCCATCCCCCGCTTTTTCAGCCCGTTGGCCGCTTCAAGCCCCAAGAGGCCGCCGCCGATGACGACCGCATGCCGGTACTTCTGCGAAGCCTCCAGCATCAGTTCCACGTCGCGGATGTCGCGAAAACCGATTACGCCCGGCAGATCCCTGCCTGGGACCGGCAGCATGAAAGGCATGGAGCCGGTGGCGAGCAGCAGTCGGTCGTAGCCGGCCTCCAGCCCGTCTTCGGTACGAACCAGCCGCCGCCGACGGTCGATCGCGACGACCTTCCGCCCCTTGTGCAGCGTGATGCCGTTCGACGCGTACCAGTCGTCATCGTTCAAGATGATGTCGTTAAGCGTCTTCTCGCCGGCCAGGACCGGGGATAGGAGGATACGGTTGTAATTGCAGTGCGGTTCGGCACCGAACACGGTGACGTCGTATGCGTCGGGAGCGATTTTCAGCAGCTCCTCGACTGTGCGTATGCCGGCCATACCGTTGCCGATTACGATGAGTCTCTGTTTTTTCATGGCTTACCTCCTCCGGGATGAATCCCATTCGTCAAATCAACTTTCGTAGGATGCGGGGACGTGAGATGAACCTCGTCATTCCGGCACGGATTGCTCGCCCCTTCCCAGGGGGCTCGTCCTTCAGACCAGCCTGCGGCTGTCCAAAACCGTTCCCGACGGTTTTGTGCCGGAATCCAGACGCCAGGGATGGCATCGGCCCGGATCACAATCCCTGTGCTCTGGATGCCGGCATTCCAATCGCAAACGGTCATCCAGGGAGCGCCCGGATGACCCTTCCAATCGCAAACGGTCATCCGGGGAGCGCCCGGATGACCCTTCCCTGCCGGCATGACGGCTTTACTTACTGCATTGATAAACACCTAAACCCTCCCGTAGACCTGAAACAGGCACACCATCAGCAATCCGAACAGGAGCAGCGCGGTCAGTTGCCAGAACAGAACCGGATTGCGCTGGTACAGGGGAAGGGGACGGGCGGAGACACGCTTGCCGCCGCCTTTCGATAATCCGGATTCCAGCTCGAAGGCCAGCTCGATGGCGTCGGCATAGCGTTCGCCGGGGTCGATCGCGACCGCGCGCGCCAAGGCGGCGTCCAGCCAGACCGGCAAATCCGGACGGCGGCTGGTCAGGGGTTTGGGTTTTCCGAATCGGGGCGTGCTGAATGGCTCGATCTCGCCGTAGGGATAGGCACCTCCGGAGAACACGCGATAGAGCGTTACCCCCAGCGCGAAGATGTCGCTGGCGACGCTGCCCCGCTCGCCGTGAAACAGTTCCGGCGCCATGTAGCTGGCGGTGCCCGGCATCGGATCGGCCTGGTCCTCGTCCCAGGCCGGCAACCGGGCGATTCCGAGATCCAGCAGTTTCAGGCCGCCGTCGTCCGGAAGCAGGATGTTGTCGGGCTTGATGTCGCGGTGCACGATCTGCTGGCGGTGCAGTGCGTGCACCGCCTTGCACAGTTTGAGAGCGAGGTCGATGCCTGGCTCCAGGCCGATGCGTGCGTTTCGCCGCAGGTGCCGTTCGAGCGTGGCGCCGCGATAATACGGCATGACCGAGTAGAGACGGCTTTGCCGCTCCGGCGGCTGTTCCAAAATTTCGGCCACCCACGGACTCTTCACCCGCCCGCCGATCCATGCTTCCCGGACAAAGGCATCGTGATATTGCCGCTCGCTGGCTACCCGCGGATGAGGGAACTTGATGACCACCGGGTTGCCGTTGCGCCGGTCGACCGCGCGGAACAGCGCGCTGTATCGCCCGGAAGACAGCAGTTCTTCCAGTTGAAAATCATCCACCGTGTCGCCGGGACGGGGTAGTTCCAGGATCGGCAAGGACTCGATGATTTCCCGCAGCGATTGACGGTCGGCCCGGGGCAGGGCGATGACATCCACCACCAGCGCGGTGACGTTGTCGGTGCTGCCGCGCTCCAGCGCCGATTCGACCAGAGCGTCCGCACTGCTTTGGGGCGCGGCCCTTTCCAGCAGGATGCGCGCGATCTCGGCTTGTTTAAGTCCGCCGTGTAGGCCGTCGCTGCACAGCAGGAAACGGTCGTGGATTTCGAGCGTGTGCACGGCGTAGTCGGTCCGGAGCAGGGGCTCCAGGCCCACGGCCCGGTACAGGATATGGTCCAGTTCGGGGCCGTTCAAAGTGTGATCCTTCGTCAGCAGCTCCAGCCGCTCGCCGCGCAGGCGGTAGATGCGCGAGTCGCCGACGTGTATTAGATGTGCGCGGCGGCCGCGAAGAATCAAGGCACTGAAGGTGGTAGCCATGTGGGCGAGATTCGGGTCACGCTTGCCCATCGCGTGTATCCAGCGATTGGCGGCATCCAGGCTTCGATCCAGCAACTGCTCCACCGCCAAGGTTTCGGCCAGGCTGTAATAGGCTTCCATGAAGCTGTGCATGCACAACTCCGCGGCTACCCGCCCTCCCTTGGCCCCGCCCATGCCGTCCGCCACCGCCGCGACGACGCCGCGACAGGCCAGTTCCTGCTGCGACGGTTGAGCGATACCGGCGTAGTCCTGGTTGTCTTCGCGCCGCCCTTGGCGGGAAGCGAAGGCGGCGCTCAAGGCGAGTTGTCCGTTCGCAGTCACTGACGCACCCCGGTGTGTTCCCTTATCCCCATTCCGCCATGCTCAGACCCGCGCACCGGATACCGCGCCCCAGGTCGTGCGCCAGCGTTTCTTGACCATGATCAGGCCGACGAGCCCCAGGAGCGGCAGCCCCGCGAACACGCTGAAACCCAGCGCGAAGCCGTGTTGCACATTCCAGGACCAGCCCAGGGTCTTGGCCAGGAAGAATCCGCCCACACCTCCGGCGCAGCCGACGAGTCCGGTAATCACGCCGATTTCCCTGCGGAAACGCAGCGGCACCAACTGGAATACCGCTCCGTTGCCCATCCCCAGGGCCAGCGTGCCGACGAAAAAAATGCCGACGGCAGACCATGCGAGCGCCGGCAGTTCGAACAGACCCCAGCCGGCCACTTTCGCGTCGCTCGCCGATTGCGGCGCCGGCCCCTCCGGCAAGAACGAAATCGCGAGATAGCTCAGGGAAACGATTACGAACAGAACTTGCAGGGCACGGATGCCGCCTACCCGATCGGCCAAAAGCCCTCCCACCGGCCGGAACATCGAGCCGGCGAATACCACGAGCGCGACCATCATGCCCGCGGCTATTCCGGAGACGTGATACCAGTTGGTGAAATAAAGAGGCAGGGCATTGCCGAGCCCCACGAAGCCCCCAAAGGTAATGGAATAAAAGAACATGAACCACCAGGTGTCGGGGTCCTTCATGACCGCGGCGTAGTTGGCCAGGGTGACCGGCGTGCGTTTGTCGGGGGCATCCTTGACGAGAACGGCGTAGATGACGAGCACCAGCACCAGAGGAATGAGCAGGAAACCGAACACCGCCTGCCAGCCGAAACGTTCCGCCAGCCAAGGGACGATCATGGAATCCAGGACTACCCCCATATTGCCGGCTCCCGCGATACCCATCACCACGCCCTGGTATTGGGGCGGATACCAGCGGCTGGCCTGGGGCAAGGCCACGGCGAAGCTGGCTCCGGCGATGCCCAGGAGCAATCCCAGCAACTCCACTTCCAGCTTGGAATGCAGGCCGAACACGAATACATAGGTGAGCCCGAGGATCACCAGCAATTGGGCCAGAACGCCGGTCAGCTTGGGTCCCAGATGGTCGGCCATCGAACCCAGAACGATGCGGAATATTGCGCCGGACAGGATGGGAATCGCGACAATGGTGAACTTCTCCCCCACCGGTAGCCCCAGATCCTTGGTGATGTACAGGGACAAGGGCCCGAGCATCACCCAGACCATGAAGGAGACGTCGAAATAAAGAAAGGCGGACAACAGGGTTGGCCAGTGGCCGGCACGCTTGAATTCTTTGAAGTCCATCGACAAATCTTCTCGAAAAATCCTAGAGCCGCTCTCCGGTGAATCCGGAGCAAAAAAAAAGCGCCCGGCGAACATCGATGCACGATGATCGCAAGACGCCTTTGCCATGTTCCTGAACGCCACCGTTGGCGCAGGTACATTCTATTGATTGATGTAAGCAGCTCGCGTGCCAAACAGCGCGGAAGCACGTCGGCTAGGCATTTCGGCGGTCCGCTGGGCTGTGCAGAATGCCTTCCCGCAGCTATTTGCACCATTGTTGCGCCTACGGTGCACCGAGTTGAAGCGCAGGTACGGATCGCGGGCGCTTAACGGTGGTAAGACGGCACCCGTATTCCGGTGAGTCTATATAAAGTAACGGATAGAGCAGGTGGAGCCGGTTGGATGCCGAACCGGGACTGGCCGGGCATAAACCGCATCGTTCGCGAGTGATGCGGTTTTTTCGTCAGTTTAAGACGTGGATTAGCTGGGTTTTCGCTATCGCTGCAACCCAGCCTACGGTCCCGTCGGGCGCAACGCTGAAATTGCTGGAAGGCCCGGAACAGCGCGACTTGAAGGTTTCGGTGGTGTTTCCGCGTCCGGCACCACCGAGGTACGGCCGGGGTGAACCGGCCGTTCAATCGACGCCGCGGGACACGGCAAGGGTTTGCCAGCG
Organism: Methylocaldum sp.; assembly: GCF_039794385.1. NCBI lineage: Bacteria > Pseudomonadati > Pseudomonadota > Gammaproteobacteria > Methylococcales > Methylococcaceae > Methylocaldum > Methylocaldum sp. Next base: position 12,244 of record NZ_JBDIVO010000068.1, read on the forward strand.
GTGCCTCGCGAATACGACGACGGCGAGCGTCACCCCCAGTGTTTCGAAGGATTCCTCCGCCAGAAGTACGACCTGCCCCGGCGTGGAGTTAAACCATGCTTCTCCCAGGCGTGCTGCGCCGTTCGCCTCGACGATCTCGAAGCCCAGCGCGCCTGTCGCGAATACGAGCCCGGCCAATACCAGTTGCCACAGGGCGCGGGGGCCGACCGCTCGACGTGCCGCGACAAGAAACCAGGCGCTCATGACCAGCAGCAACGGCAGGAAAACCAGTGGCCAGAAATACGTCCTGACCGGGCCGACGCTCAGGGTGTTCTCGCCGTCGCCGATCAGTGTGCTGCCTTTCAGCAAGACGCCGACCGCCTCGTGGAACGAAAGCAACTCATCGAACCCGAGGTAGGTACATACCAGCGCGGACGCGAACCAGAAAATCGCGCGGTCGAGGCGGTAGCACTGGAACGAAAGCCACGCGGCAAACCAGAGCTGTAAGCTTGCAAAAATGGCCGGAATTCGGAACTCGCCGCCCATCCAGAACGCGGCACGCAGCCATCTGAGCTGGTCCGCTCCCTTGTCTCGGGTAAGCCAAAACCCGAGACCGAGCAGGAGCTGAACCAGGACCAGGGCGGTACCCAATGCACGCGCTCGCTGAGTTGGGGTTGCGCCCTCGTACCAGGCCGGAAGGTTCGGCGAGAAGAGGTTCAAGGCAAGTGCAGTTCCGGCAAGCAACCAGGCCAGCGCTTCGAATGTCCAGAAATAGAAGCGCTGAGGCCATGCCGCCAGCAGCATAATCGTCCCGGCCTCCCGCTGGGGCAACAGGCTCGGCAGTTGCAGCAGGTGAAGAACCACGCCGGCGGTTATCGACAACAGGAACATGAGCTGCAACCTGTGGTGCGGATATTCGATACGAGTACTCATCTTGCGGATGGCGGGCACGATTTCCGGACAACGAATGGGTGTTTCTTATATCCCGGGGAGGAACGAGTTGCAACCTTCCCCGGAGACGGGCAGGTTTGCCTTATTTAACTTGCGGAATGGCAAGATCACTGGAGATGGAAAAACGCGTAGGGCTCGGGACGCAGCCCGCTCGCTTCGGCCTGGTGGTCGGCTCGTCATCCTCGATATCAAGGACCCGTCTCGCTGACGGATCAAGCCGTCTGGAGCATCCTCTATGAACGCCATCAGCAGAAACCGCGGGAAACGATGGAAAAGCACTTTAAGCGCGGGTTGTTAGCCGAATGGAGAAAAGCAATACGGCGTAACCTACTCACTTTGAATACCTAATAAACAGACGGAGCGCTACGGAGAATGGATAGCTTTACGATAAGGAAAAGTATTTTTATCGAAGCAAGGCCGGAGACGATATTCGATGCGCTCACGCGGTATGATGAAATCGTCAAATACTTTCCCCTCAAAAAGGTAACGTCCGATTGCAAAGCGGGTGGCGAGATATTGTTTGACGGCGAGATTAAAGGAAAAGAAATACACCGAGCATCGCCCGTGACGCTTTGTTGCAGGGCGAAGTCGCGGACATAGGAGGTCGGCATGGCAGCCGCAAATGTCAACGGTGTGCGGCTTTTCTATGAACTCCAAGGCAGCGGGGAGGTTCCCCTCGTATTGGTTCACGGCTCGTGGGATTCTCATCACGACTGGGACCTGCTCGTTCCCCGTTTGGTCGACTCTTTTCGAGTTCTCACCTACGATCGCCGTGGCCACAGCGAGAGTACGTGTCCACCGGGACAAGGCAGTGTGCGCGAGGACGTGGCCGACCTTGCTGCGTTGATACAGGACCTGGGACCTGGGACTCGCGCCGGCATGGGTAGCGGGAAACTCGTTCGGCGCATCGATTGCGCTCCGGCTGGCCGGTGAGCGGCACGACCTCCTTCGCGGCCTCATCATTCACGAGCGGCCCCTCTTCGCGCTGCTCGCCGACGACTCCGCCGTTGCGCCGATGCTGGAGCAGGTTCGGCAACGAGTTGGGGGCGTGGTCGAACGGATCGCCTCGGGCGATCATGCCGGCGCCGCCGAACAGTTCGTCGAGACCGTTGTGCTCGGCCCGGGGTCCTGGGCTCAACTGCCGCCGGAGTACAAGAAGATCATGATGGATAATGCTCCGACCTTCCTCGACGAGGCGAAAGATCCCGAACAGCTGGTTTTCGAGCTGGAGTGGATCAAGGAGTTTACGCGTCCGGCTCTCCTCACGCTGGGCGACCAGAGCCCACCCATCTTCGGACCAGTAGTCGGCAAGCTTGCAGAGGCGATGCCTCGCGCGGAGGTCCTGAAATTTCCGGGAGCAGGGCACATCCCGCACGCCACCCACCCGGACGTGTACGCTAAGGCTATTATCGAGTTCGTCCGTAAGCACTCGTGATCGTCCAACGGCGGAAGTTACCGTTGCACTGCGTCTAAGCAACGTGTTCTTCGCAGACCGGGAGCCGATTTTCCTTCCATGACAGGAATTTTTGAAAACCAAGGGGAAGCGCGAACAGCGGCGTTCATCGCTTCCTCGGACAAAGGCGTCCTTGGCCGGTTTCGTACGGAACCGGCATGGGCGCTTTTTTTTTCGGCTTCGGAAGAGAAATGTCGGCACTACCCGAATACAAATTCGACCGTGAGGATTCGGCTGCACCCACCGCACCGTGGTGCTCGGCGGCTTGCTGCTGGGTATCGAGGCGGCCCGCGCCATGCACCGTTCCAACATCGGGGCGTTCCTGGCCGAGCATCGCGACTGCGTGATGCCACGCCAGCTCCATATCGCCGCCCAGACTGTGTCTGATTGGGGCTCAACCTCCGCCAACGATTTGGAGCGGGGCGAGCCGGCGCCGGAGTTCGAATTCGACCGGGCGGTGAGCTAGTAGCGGCTCTCACTCGAGCCCGCTCTTTCGCCCGATCCGCCGGTTGCCGACTCGTCTCATAGAGCCCGGCAAAGCAATCCTTTACCGATTTACCAGGATTTGTAAGGCAAAAATTTACCGTTCATGGTGATGACGACGCGATCGCCGGCTGGGTTTTCTTCTTTGCCGACCGTCATGCTGAAATCTATCGCGCTCATGATACCGTCTCCGAATTTTTCATGAATGATTTCTTTCAAGGTTTCTCCGTAAACGCCGACGATTTCATAAAGCCGATAAATAAGCGGGTCTTGGGGTATTTCGAAGGGCCATTGTTTGTGAGGAAACATTTCCAAGGCGGCTCGAACTTCAATAGGCAGCTCCAAAATGGCGCAGAGCTTTTCGGCAATGTCGTGTTTCATGCTGTTCATGCCAAGACAAGCCGAGGCCAGCCAAACCTCATTGACGCCAATCTGTTCGGCAATGGCTGTCCAAGTGAGTTGTTTTTTTACTTTTGCAGTAATAATGCGGTCCGTCATTTGTTCTTTGGTCAGCAGAGAATCGGCTTTGCAAGATGACGGTGTCTGTGTCGATTTTGTTTTCATTTTAGATACCCCTATTTGTTAACTTAAACAATAAGGCAACAACAGTAATTGCCAGAATGAAGGAAACGCTTTTCCAGAAAACTACTGGATTACGTTCGATGAGCGGTGGACGGGTCTTATTCAGAAACGCTTGGTTCGGGTGGCGTAGATCATAGATAAACTCGGATAATTCCCCATAACGCTGATACGGGTTCGGATGTACTGCCTTCCTGAGCACATCATCGATCCAGGCAGGGATTTCCCGATCGTCATCGAGTACAGAGTGATAGGCTAATTTCTTTTGTGCGGCTCTGGTTCTGGCCTTGGAGACTTCGGCGCCATAAGGCAGTTTACCCGACAGCATTTGATAAGCTATAACGCCCAGCGAAAACATATCGGAATATGTTGTCCCGCTTTCGCCAAGAAAATATTCCGGCGCGGTATATTGGGCAGTACCTAGCAGATGACTTCGCTCGATTGCCGTTGTGATCTCCATCAGGCCGGCAACTTTCGTCGAACCGAAATCGATGATCTTCACCGTGCCGGTACGGTCGATCATGATATTGTCCGGTCTCAGGTCCTGATGCAGCATTTCCAGCCTGTGAAAAGCGCGTAATCCTTTGGCAATTTGTTCAACGATGCCGCGCACGGTTTCCAGGTCCGGTCTCGGATTGTCGATCATCCACTGCGTTAATGTCTGACCGTCAATGAATTCGGTGACGATATAGAGATAGTTGCGTTTCCGCGTCTGTGCGCAAGGCTTCAGTACATACGCACTATTGATGCGCCGAGCGATCCATTCTTCCATCAAGAATCTTTCCAAATAAGCCGGGTCGCCCCGAAGATCGATCGATGGCGTTTTGATGATGACCGGTGTGCCGGTTTCGTTATCAACCGCCAGATAAACATGGCTGCGACTGCTGGCATGCACCTCCCGGACGATCTTGTAGCCATCAAAAACCATTCTGGCTTCCAAAATCGGGGGGAACGGCAGTTCGGTTAACTGCTGATAGAGTTCATCCGGATTCTGCTTAGGCAAGTTTTCGATTTTAACGACCTGAGCCGTGAGATTATCCGGACTGCCTTGTTGGTATGCTGCGTCCACGATCGCTTTCGCAGCGGTATCGAGATCGTCTTCATGCTCTCTGATGGCATTGATGATGAACCGAGGACTGGCATATTCATAAACGCCGTCTGTCGCGAATAAGAAAATATCGCCTTCTTCCACTGGCAATACTCGATAATCAATTTCGAGCTGAGGATTAACGCCTAAAGCCCGACCAAGATAGCTTTTATCCTGCGATACCCAAAATCGATGATCGTTGGTCAATTGCTCCAAGGCATCATCATGCAATCTATAGATGCGCGTATCGCCCACGTGAAAAATATGTGCGGTGGTTGACTTGATCACCATGCCGCTAAAGGTGCACACATAACCTCTGTCTTTATCGTAACGATACTGGCTTTGCTGTGTCTGTGAATGTAACCAGGAGTTGGTCGCGATCAAAACCCGCTGTGCTGACTTCCTGACAGACCAAGCGTCCGAAGTGCAGAAATAATCCTCGAGAAAACTCCTAACAGCGGCTTCGCTGGCAATCTGGCTCACATCGCTGCTGCTGATCCCGTCGGCCAGCGCAATCGCAATTCCTTTCGAGCTCAACTGGGGCTCTTTCGGTATGCAAACACCGTGAAAATCCTGATTGGTTTCCTTACGGCCTTTGTCGGAGTATTGTCCTACGGAGATTCTTAATTGACTGGACATTTTTGTTTTTATAGATCCGACCTGGTAAAGCTTTTAAGCCGCCCGCCTTGAGTTTGTCGAAAGACTACAAAGCTTCGGCAAGCCCAGCACAAACGGCCTAATACTTCATGGGGACCGGATCAAGAACGAGATTGAGGGAGCTTCAACCGTGTAGACAGCTGAAGCTCTTTCATCTTATTGCATATTATTTGGAGCCGATCCCAGTAGGCTGGTCGCACGTCAGGCGATGATGCTGCAGGCCAAGTAGAGCATGGCAAGATCGTTATCGCCCGTTGTTCCCAATGGATCAAATTACGGCTGAACAGATTATTAATCAGGCCCGTAAATACCCTCCTGGTATTTCGGGCCGCCGCCCAGGCCCGGTACACGCCCGGCCTGGGCTCACGCGGCTTGTCGCCGCGCCGGGGCATCCCTGCCCCGGATTAACCCGGC
>NZ_JBDIVO010000069.1:0-17758 GCF_039794385.1 Methylocaldum sp.
TCGAGGCGGTGACCACTTCCAGTACGATTTCGGTGTACAGGAAGTTCATCCAGTACGTCTCGAATTCCGGTGCGAACGAATCCAGACCGGCGGACCAGCCGTAGACCCCTTCATACCACCGAACCCAAAAATAAAAGACCGTGTACAGCATGAACGCAAAAGTCAGCCACTTTACGTTAAGTAAGGGTTGCTCTTTTGCTTCCACGCCACCTGCTGTTGTAGCAGCCATAGTTTTACCTCCATTGCTTGTTGTTAATTGCCAATGAATGCCAGAGTACGTACGTGACATCTCTGACCCCGATTTAGAGTAAAGCTGCACAAAAAAATTCCGATCCGTAGGAAGAAATTTTTAACTGTGCGGCTTCTGCGTTGAAAATACGGAGAAGCCCTTCGAAACCCTAAATACAGGGCCTATCCCGATACTTTTCGGCGTACGGCAGGTTTGTCGGAACGCCCAACCGCAGCCAATGGTATCGAGTCAATACTGTATGCTCGGCTTATAAGTGATGTCAACTAGGATGTGTCAATTATTTTTCGACGAAGTTGATGGCAGGATTTGGTGCCGATCGGATCGGGCTGACAGGCTCGGATCGTCGATTTTTACGCTGAGATGTTGCGGGGTCTGGCTGGGTCGCCCAGCTTTATCACCAGCGGCAATCAGATAGACGTCCATGACACCGTAGTAGCTGATCACGAAGCGTTCGAAGAATCGAGCCAGCGGGCTATGGATGTTTTCTCGTTCAGTGATGGTCAATACGGTGCCGTCGCCATCTTCCGCAAGTTCGTAAATCCAAGTACCGTTTGAAAAACAAGCTAAAAGAGGTGATCTGCCAGCGTGGCGACGGGCTCGACTCGTGTACTTTGCGTATTCGGTTTGTCCATTATGCGGAAGTGGGCGGGTTTTTCGTTCCGTGATCAGGATGATAAGATCGGCCTAATGTAAAGCGGATTGTTTGTGGCTCATTCATAAGCCAGCCATGAGAAGGGAGGCGCTTGATCGGCGAGGCGGTAGTACCGGCGCAGCTATTGGTACTGATGCAAGTCCACCGCAAGACCGTCGATCCGTGTTTTATGAAATCCGTCAATCATGCGACCACAGTTATTCCCTCTATGAAGCCCCGTTATTCCTATTCGGCGGGATCTCCTATTCCGCATGGAGTTCATTTGCACAAAGGCGGGGTGAATTTCTCCCTGTTTAGTCGGCATGCGACCCGCGTTTGGTTGCTTTTGTTCGAAGATGTGCATGCCAGCAAGCCGTTTCAAGTCATCGAGCTCGATTCGCAACATCATAAGACCGGCGACATGTGGCATATCTGTGTCCTGGGGGCAGGAAGGAATCTAGTTTACGCCTTTCGCGTCGATGGGCCTTTTGCACCTGAACAAGGACATCGTTTCGATTCGACGAAAATGCTGCTGGATCCGTACGCGACGGCGCTTGCCACGCCGCTACAGTGGAATTTTGCCGGTTTTTCTCCTCATGCCAAACCAACTGCGCTCGCTGATTCCGAGCGAGAAAACCCGGTGGCCGCCAAAAATCTTGTTACCGGCAACGGCTTTGACTGGGAGGACGATCGACCACTTTATCATCCATGGTCTAGCCTGGTGATTTACGAAACGCATGTACGCGGTTTGACGGTGCACCCATCGTCCGGCGTCAGGTCGCCGGGCAGTTATCTTGGTCTTATCGAAAAAATTTCGTACTTCAAACGGATCGGGATCACGGCCGTTGAGCTAATGCCTTTGCAGGAGTTCAATCCTAATGAGGTTACCGCGGTTAATCCTCTGACCGGAGAGAGACTCCGCAATTACTGGGGCTACAACACTATCGCTTTTTTCGCGCCTTTCGAGGGGTATGGCAGTCGTCTGTATCCCGGCTGTCAGGTCGACGAATTCAAGACGATGGTCAAAGCCCTGCACAAAGCCGGAATCGAGGTGCTGCTCGATGTTGTGTTCAACCACACGGCGGAAGGCGATGAAACCGGACCGACGCTCAACTTCCGCGGTCTGGACAACAGCATTTATTACTTGCTGGAAGACGATAAAAGTCGCTACAAGAATTTCTCCGGTTGCGGCAATACCATGAACTGCAACCATCCCGTGGTTCGCAACTACATTCTCGACTGTCTGCGGTATTGGGTCGTGGAAATGCACGTGGACGGTTTCCGCTTCGATCTGGCCTCTATTTTGGGGCGAGACCGCAACGGCCATCTGGTGGCCAACGCGCCGCTCTTGGAGCAGATTGCCGAGGACCCGATTCTGCGCGACGTAAAGCTGATCGCCGAGGCTTGGGATGCGGGCGGCGCCTACTTGGTCGGACGTTTTCCCGGAGAGCGCTGGTCGGAGTGGAACGGCCAATATCGTGACGACGTGCGGCGCTACTGGCGCGGCGATCTCGGCACGGCCGGAGCTTTTGCCAGCCGATTATGCGGCAGCGCCGATCTTTACGAGCATAGCGGGAAGGCGACGGTTAACAGCATCAACTTCGTGACCTGTCACGACGGGTTTACGCTGAACGATCTGGTGAGCTACGAGTACAAACACAATCTGGCCAATGGCGAAGAGAATCGGGACGGTTCGAACGATAATCACAGCGCCAACTACGGCGTGGAAGGTCCGACCGACGATCCGATCATCAATCGAATTCGGCTCAGGCAGATGAAGAACTTCATCGCCACGCTTTTCGTTTCCCGCGGGGTGCCGATGATTTTGGGCGGAGATGAGTTCTGTCGCACTCAACTAGGCAACAACAACGCTTATTGCCAGGACAACGAGATTTCCTGGTACGACTGGAGGTTGCTGGCGCGGAATCAAGAATTCTTCGAATTCGTGCGGAATATGATCGCCTTTCGCGCGCGTCACCCGGTTCTGTCGTCGGAAAGGTTCTATAGGCCAGAAGACGTGAGCTGGTTCAATCCGTCCGGGCAGGTTCCCGACTGGCATTCGGAGAGCGCGGTGGGATGTCGGATTTATGCGGAAAAAGAAGGAGGGCAAGACCTTTGTCTGCTCTTCAATCCGCTGACCTATGCGACAAACTTCGTACTGCCGGATCTGCCGCACGATTCGGCTTGGCTTAGGGTGATCGATACCAGTGCCGCGCCGCCTTTCGATATTTGCCGGCCGGGCGACGGCATCCCGTTCGGCGGAAACTCATCCATTCGGATCGAGGAGCGCAGTATGATCGTGTTGCTTGCGGAGCGTAATCGCTAGTCTGAAAATGAAAACGGCCGGCTGTCCCGGCCGTCTTGCGTTTCTAAGACATGTACGAAACATTCACGGCGTTACCGTTTGAGTGGCCGAAAACTGATTTCCTTTATTGTCTCGAATTTCGGCTTTCAACTCTCCGGCCGTTTCCGGCACGAAATAGAAGCGGAAATTCGGGTCGGCGCTGATGGCGATATCGGTCTGTGCCGTGAGAACCGGTTTGTCGTTGAAGCTGACTTTTAGTTCTTCCACGAAGTGAGCCGGCTTGATCATCCGGGTCAATTGATCCATCTGCAGGCCGGTGATGTTCGGATGACTGATGAGCAGTTGAGCCAAATTCGGCTGTTGCAAGGCTGCTTTTTCATTGTCCAGCTTGAACTTCATCTTGCCCATGCGTGCCATGGCTGCCTCAAGATCGGTGCCTATGGGGGCCGAGCAGCCGCCGCTCGCTTTGACGAACACTTTGTTCATATGGAGCTTGCCGTCATTGGTCTCGGCGATGGCGCGAATATGGGTGTAGGCGTTGACGCGTACCCGCATGGCCAGGTCGGCTTTTCCGCTGTCCGGTGTGAAGTGGAAGTTGGCGGAGAATGGAACCGGGTTGTTGTCGATGATCAAGGTCACGGTCTTGATGTATCGATCCTTGGTCTGCGGAATCTTGCTGTTGATCTGGATCGGTACCAGGGCCGGATCTTCTGCGCGATAAGGGGCGGTCAATTCGATGATTTGGTTGCCCTCTTCGATTGCGCGGTCGCCGAAAAATTTTTGTCTGAGTCCGCCGTTCCAGGCCGCTTCTTCCTCGCCGGCGGCGAACGCGGAGCCGGTTACTGCTAGTAAGTAGGCCAAGGCTAACCATAGGCCTTTGTTTAACGCTATCAATTGTTTCATTGAGTTACTCTCCGGGTAAGTGTTCGGGGATTTAGTCGTCTTCCCACTCCAGTTCGGCGAATGCAGTGGAAATATTCCTCTTATGGAACTCGTCGAACAGTTGCCAGTCATCGCGGGCCGATAAACCGACGTTCTCCATGGCATCCTCCATGGTTTTGTCATCTTTGATGAACGCTCTGATCTCGGACTGCAAAGTCTTGAGATAGCGCTCCTCGGGCTCCAATGCTCCAGGCCAATCGGCCGAAACCGGGCCGTGTCCCGGTATTGCCAGCTTGGCATCGATCGTTTTGAGTTGCTCGATCGTCGCGAGCCAGCCATTGAGGCTTCCGTCAACCACGGGTAAATGCCCCATGAACAGGAGATCGGCAAGCCAAAGGGTCTTGGTTTGAGCATCGTAAATGCTGAGATCGTTGTCGGTGTGGGATGTCTTGTGTGCCCTCAAAAGCAGCGTTCTGGCGCCGAGCTCTAGCACGAGCGTGTCCCGAACCGAATGATCGGGCGGCACGAAGTTCTCGATCTTTAAACTGAAGCCGAGATCGCGCTCGGCCTTTTCTTGATAAAAGGGCGCGCGCATGGCCATGGCTTCGGCAAGCTTGTGATGGCCGATGAAACTGACGCCGGGCTGTTTGAATGCGATATTGCCGTAGATGTGATCCGGATGGACGTGGGTGTTGATGACGTAGCAGATCGGAATCGTGGTGATGGATTCGATGGCGCTTCTCAAGGCATGGCCTTGCTCCGGGCTGCCCCCGGTATCAATCACCGCCACGCAACGCTGGCCGACTATGAAGCCGATATTGGCGATCTCGCCGCCGTTGTGGCTATCCGGCAGTTCGTGGACGCCCTGGTGAACGTAAATGCCCGGCGCGACCTGCTGAAGCGAGAGTTTGGGGATGTCGGTCTGGGCAGGGGCGTTTAGCGCGGTGAGCGACAGGATGAGCGCAATAACTGGAACTTTCATTAAGGTCTTGTGTCTTTTTCGTTGGCGATCAATAGATCGAGCAAAGCGCGGCTGGCCCGCGACCGCATTTTCGCTTCGGGCGCGATGATGTTCAACTGCCAGCGGAGGCCATCGGGCGGGTTGATCCGCCGTGATACCAAGCTGTTATTTTCATGGCGCATGGCCTGAATGGAGGCAAAACCGATACCGAGTCCGGCCCGGACAGACTCTTTCACGCCCGCGACGCCCATCACCTCGATATTGACCGGCGCCGTAATATGCGCTTCGGCCAACGCGGTTTCGACGACTTGCCTCGCACCCGATCCCGGTTCGCGCCAGATGATTTGGTAGCGGGTAAAAACATCGAGAGGAACGGCCTCCGGATAAATTTCCGCGATTTCATGATTCTGGGGGACGATCAGCACGATTTCGTCCTCTTTCCACGGCAGCATGCGGAATGGCGCGGATAACTGCTCGGTCGCGACCGGGCCTTCGATGAAAGCCAAATCCAACTCCGGAAGATTTTGCACGATTTCTTGGGTATTGCCGGTATTGATATACACATGCACGCCGGGGTAGTCGGTTTGGAGTCTCACGACGTATTCGGGTAGGTAATAGCTGGCGATGGTCATCGTCGAGCCGATGCGCAAGGTTCCGACGTTGACCTGCTGTAAGCGGCGGATGTAGTCCTTCGCCTCGCGATAGTCGCGTTCCATGCGTTCGGCGTATTCGAGTAGACCTTGGCCTGCCGGTGTCAAAACGATTTGATGGCCGACTCGCTCGTACAGCGGTTCTCCGACGGCATCCTGAAGTAACTTCAGCTGCCCGGAGACGGCCGGTTGGCCTAGATTCAGCTGTTCAGCGGCTCGAGTGATGCTTTTCAGCTTTGCCACGATCGCAAAGGTCAGGAGAGACTGCAGGTTCATACATGATTCTGCATAAATATGCGTAACATCATGAAAAGTAATGGAAAATTCATGAATATCGATTTGAATTTGATGGACCCATCCGCTACAGTCGCGTACACCGATTCGACTACCCGCTAGAACGCGTTGTTTCTGCCGATGTTGAGGGCGCTGGGCCCGAGAACGGCTGTTTCCGAAGCACTATATTAAAGGTATGCACCGTATGACCACAGCTCCGGTTGCTTTTAAGAAAGTCAAGAAAAATAAGAGGATGGCGCCCAAGGGGCGCCCGATCGACCTCAAGGCCTTGGAGGAGATTCGTGCCTTGCTCGGCGAAGCGCCGCGTCGCCGGGATTTGCTGATCGAGCATCTGCATAAGATTCAGGATGCCTACAAGTATATTTCCGCAAAACATGTCGTTGCCTTGGCCCATGAGATGAAGCTTTCTCCAGCCGAGGTGTATGAGGTCGCTACCTTCTACCATCATTTCGATGTGGTCAAAGAGAACGAGACGCCTCCGCCGCCCTTGACGGTGCGCGTTTGCGAGTCGGTTTCCTGTGAAATGGCCGGCGCCAAGCCGTTGCTGGAAGCACTTCAAAAAGGGCTGGGAGAAGGGGTCCGCGTGATTCCGGCACCATGCGTCGGACGTTGCCAGCATGCGCCGGTTGCCGTGGTGGGGCAAAATCCGATCGATAATGCCAACGAAGAAACAGTACAGCAGGCGGTTGTCAGCAGGGCGGTCGAAGCCGAGGTCCCGGCTTACATCGATTATTCCCAGTATATCGCTCAGGGCGGATACCAAACCCTGAAGGCATGCATCGAAGGCAAGCGCAACCGCGAGTGGGCGATTAATGCCATGGAGCATTCCGGTTTGCGCGGTCTGGGCGGCGCCGGTTTTCCGGCGGGACGCAAGTGGCGGATCGTCAGTAGCTATCCGGGGCCGAGGCTCATGGCAGTGAACATCGACGAGGGCGAGCCGGGCACTTTCAAGGATCGCCATTACCTGGAAAGCGATCCTCACCGTTTTCTCGAAGGTATGCTGATCGCCGCGTGGGCGGTCGACATCAGCGAGATCTATATCTATCTTCGCGACGAGTATGCCGCCTGCCGCAAGATTCTTACCGAAGAACTGGCCAAGCTGCAGAGCAATCCGCCTTCCGCAACACACCTGATTCCGCCGATTCATCTACGGCGGGGGGCCGGCGCCTACATCTGTGGCGAGGAGTCGGCAATGATCGAATCCATCGAGGGCAAGCGCGGCATGCCGCGGCTCCGTCCTCCCTTCGTTGCCGAAGTCGGTTTGTTCGGCCGTCCCACGCTGGAGCACAACATGGAGACGGTGTTCTGGGTGCGCGACATTCTGGAGAAGGGACCCGAGTGGTTCTCTTCGTTCGGGCGGCACGGCCGTAAAGGATTGCGTTCGTTCTCGGTCAGCGGGCGCGTGCAGAAACCGGGAGTTCATCTGGCCCCCGCCGGTATCACCGTGCGCGAGCTGATCGACGAATACTGCGGCGGCATGCTGCCGGGACACGAGTTCTACGGCTACTTCCCCGGCGGCGCTTCCGGCGGAATTCTGCCGGCATCCATGGGCGATATTCCGCTGGATTTCGACACCTTGAATCAGTACGGCTGTTTTATCGGCTCCGCTGCCGTCGTCATCCTGTCCAACCAGGACAGCGCCAAGGCGATGGCGATCAACGCCATGAAGTTTTTCGAGGAAGAATCGTGCGGTCAATGCACGCCTTGCCGGGTCGGTACCGGCAAGGCGGTCAGGCTCATGCAAAAGGACCAATGGGACAAGCCCTTGCTGGACGACATCTCCAAGGTGATGACCGATGCATCCATCTGCGGCCTTGGTCAGGCGGCGGCAAATCCCTTGCAGTGCGTGTTCAAGTATTTCCCCCAAGAGCTTGAAAAGTAAGCGAGCTGAAATCCGTAGGAACGAGATATGGTTGCCAATCCCAAAGATTTAAAGACAGCGAAGACCGTCGGATTCAAGCTCGACGGCGAAGACATTCAGGCTTTCGAAGGCGAAACTATCCTTCAGGCGGCCAAGCGGCAGGGTAAGGAGATCCCGCATCTGTGTTACAAAGACGGCTACCGGCCGGACGGCAATTGTCGCGCCTGCGTGGTGGAGATCAAGGGCGAACGTGTCCTGGCGCCGTCCTGTTGCCGTTATCCGCAGGAAGGGATGGATGTATCGAGCACGAGCGAGAGGGCTCGCACTTCTCAAAAGCTGGTGCTGGAGCTTCTGCTCTCCGATATGCCGGAGCAAGGCAAATCGCCTTATAACCCTCATTCCGAGCTGGATTTCTGGGCAGACAAGCTGGAGGTCGGGAACCCTCGATTCCCCGGTCGAGGGCAGCCGGCTCCCGATTTTTCGCACCCCGCCATCGCCGTGAATCTGGACGCCTGCATCCAGTGCACGCGTTGCGTGCGGGCCTGCCGCGAAGAGCAGATGAATGACGTGATCGGCTACGCGTTCCGCGGGCATCACTCCAAGATCGTTTTCGATCAGGACGACCCGATGGGCGAGAGTACCTGCGTGGCCTGCGGTGAATGCGTGCAGGCGTGCCCGACCGGTGCCTTGATGCCGTCCAAGAATGTCGGCCTGGTCGAACCCGACAAGAAGATCGATTCCACCTGCCCTTACTGCGGCGTCGGGTGTCTTCTGACCTTCAACGTCAAGGACAACAAGATCCTTTACGTCGATGGACGCGACGGCGATACCAATCACAGCCGTCTCTGCGTCAAGGGTCGGTTCGGTTTCGATTACGTCCACAATCCCTTGCGCCTGACCAAGCCTCTGATCCGCAAGGAAGGCGTGGCGAAGACCACGGAACTGCTCGATCCTAAGGACATCGAGCAGGTCTTCCGTGAGGCGACCTGGGAGGAAGCACTGGATTTCGCCGCTTCCGGACTCCGCAAGATTCGTGACGAGAAGGGCCCCCAAGCTTTGGCCGGCTTTGGCTCGGCCAAAGGCAGCAACGAAGAGGCTTATTTGTTCCAGAAACTGGTGCGTACCGGCTTCGGCACCAATAACGTCGATCATTGCACCCGCTTGTGTCATGCCTCGTCGGTTGCGGCTTTGCTGGAGTGCATCGGTTCCGGCGCGGTATCGAATCCGGTGGAAGATGTCGCGAAGGCCGAGGTCATCGTCCTCATCGGGTCCAATCCCACGGTCAATCACCCGGTTGCGGCCACGTGGTTCAAGAATGCAGTGCGGAACGGCACCAAGCTCATCGTGATGGATCCGATCCGCACGGAAATTTGTCGCTTCGCGACCTATTCGCTGCAGTTCCGTCCGGATACCGACGTGGCCTTGCTCAACGCGATCATGCATACCATCGTTGCGGAAGGCCTATACAACGAGGAATACATCCGAAAGCACACCGAAGGCTTCGAACAGCTGAGAGAGCACCTGAAGGACTACAATCCTGACCTGATGGCTCCCGTGTGCGGCATCCCAGCGGAAACCATCAAGGAGGTGGCTCGTCTTTATGCCAAGTCCAAGGCGGCGATGATCCTCTGGGGAATGGGGGTGTCCCAGCACGTCCACGGTACCGACAATGCCCGTTGCTTGATCTCTCTCGCTCTGATGACCGGCCAGATCGGCCGTCCGGGCACCGGTTTGCATCCGCTGCGCGGACAAAACAACGTGCAGGGTGCGTCCGATGTGGGGCTTATCCCCATGGTCTATCCGGATTATCAGCCGGTCGGCGATGCCGAAGTCCGCGCAAAGTTCGAAAAGCTGTGGAGTACTCAACTCGACCCCAAGCCAGGCCTTACCGTGGTCGAAATCATCCATGCCATCCATGATGGCAAGCTGAACGGTCTCTATATCGAGGGTGAAAACCCGGCCATGTCCGATCCCAATCAGAACCACGCCCGCGAAGCCTTGGCGATGCTGGAGCACTGCGTGGTGCAGGACATCTTCCTGACCGAAACGGCCGGCTTCGCCGACGTGATTCTGCCGGCCTCGGCTTTCCCAGAAAAGACCGGGACCTTTACCAATACGGATCGCCGTGTTCAGTTGGGACGGCAAGCCATCGACCCGCCGGGCGACGCTCGACAGGACTGGTGGATCATTCAGGAAATCGCGCGGCGTATGGGGTTGGACTGGAATTACTCCGGCCCTAAGGATGTGTTCAACGAAATGCGCCAGGCGATGGGCAGCATCGCCGGTATTACCTGGGACCGGCTGGAGCGGGACGACTCCGTCATCTACCCGTGCGAGCAAGAGGGTGATCCCGGTGAACCGGTCATTTTTGTGGATGAGTTTCCGCGCAAGGGCGGCAAGGGATTGTTCGTTCCTGCGGTATTCAGCCGCGCGAACGAACTGCCCGACAATGACTATCCGTTTGTCTTCATTACCGGCCGGCAGCTCGAGCACTGGCATACCGGCAGTATGACCCGGCATGCGAGCGTTCTGGATGCGATCGAGCCCGATCCGGTTGTCTCGATTCATCCGCTCGACTTGGAAGCCTTGGGCGGCAAGCCGGGCGAATTGATTACCATCGAATCGAGGCGCGGCAAGATCTCCGCCTATGCGAGGGGCGATACTGGGTTGCAGCCGGGAAGCTTATTCATGGCCTTCTGTTACAACGAAGCCTCGGCCAATCTGATCACCAACGAGGCGTTGGATCCCTACGGTAAAATACCTGAATTCAAGTTCTGCGCCGTCAAAGTTACACCCGGCGGCAAGTTGTCCGAACGGATCAGTTAATCGATAGATTGATCTAGGGCAGCCCTGACGGCGGATTTGTCGTCAGGGCTTTCTTGCGTGTTGCCCAAAAAACCCGTCTAACCGTGCTGTGCCGGGCTTCGCAGCAGTTCTTGCATTATTGACTTTTAATCCGAAATACTTCAACTTACGCACGCAGACGGGCTTGTCGGGGAATTTCCACGAGTACCTTAGGGAATGTTTCCTTACGCAACATAAAATCCGTCCTATTGTTTTTAGGGTAACTTATCGTTAACAAAACGTACTCTGTGTATACAGAATACGAGGAGGAAAAGAGATGAAAAAACCCGTGAAAAGTTGGCTGGTCGCAACGTCGGTCGCATCGTTGCTGGCAGCCCCGGGGATTTCCCAAGCCAATACCGAAGTCGAAGCCCTCACGAAGGACCCCAAGAACTTCGCGAGTTGGGGCGGGGATTACTATGGCATGCGCTACAGCGCGCTGGACCAGATCAATAATAAGAACGTAAAGGATCTTCAGCCTGTCTGGACTTTCTCGACCGGCATGCTGCGTGGTCACGAAGGTGGCCCTCTCGTCATCAATGATGTGATCTATATTCAGACGCCTTACCCGCACAAGGTTTATGCGCTGGATCAAGGCACTCAGTCCGTAATCTGGGAGTACTCTTACTCACCCGATAAGGATGTCGATCCCAACCAGGTTATCTCGGTCATGTGCTGCGACGTGGTAAACCGTGGTCTCGCGTACGGCGACGGCAAGATCTTCCTGGCTCAGGGTGACGCTACGCTGGTTGCCTTGGACGCCAAGACCGGCAAAGTGGTGTGGAAGACCAAGAACGGCGAACCCAAGCTCGGCATGACCAGCACCAACGCTCCGCTGGTGGTAAAGGATAAGGTCATCACCGGTATCGCCGGCGGCGAGTTTGGTGTGCGCGGTTTCCTCGCGGCTTACAACATCAAAGACGGTACCTTGGCTTGGAAAGCCTACAGCATGGGTCCGGATTCCGACATCAAGGTCGATCCGGAAAAGACCATGACCTGGACCGACGGCAAAATGGCGCCGGTCGGCAAGGACTCCAGCGTGAAAACCTGGGAAGGCGATCAGTGGAAGCTCGGCGGTGGCACCACCTGGGGCTGGTACAGCTACGATCCGAAACTCAATCTGGTCTACTACGGCTCCGGCAACCCCGGTACCTGGAATCCGAGTCAGCGTCCCGGCGACAACAAATGGTCGATGACCCTCTGGGCTCGCGATGCGGATACCGGCGTGGCCAAGTGGGTTTATCAGATGACCCCGCACGACGAATGGGACTATGACGGCATCAATGAGACGCCCTTGATCGATCTGAAAATGACCGACAAGAACGGCAAGGAGCACGACAAGTTGATCGTCCACTTCGATCGTAACGGTTTCGGCTATACGCTCGACCGTGAAACCGGCGAGCTTCTGGTTGCCGAGAAATTCGACAAGGCCGTCAACTGGGCCAGCCACGTCGACATGAAGACCGGCCGTCCGCAGGTGGTCGACCAATACAGCACGCACAAGGGCGGTCCCGACCACAACACCACAGGGATCTGCCCGGCCGCTCTGGGTAGCAAGGACCAGCAGCCGATCGCGTTCTCGCCCCGGACCAATTTGGTCTATATTCCGGGCAACCACGTGTGCATGAACTACGAGCCTTTCGAAGTCGAGTACACGGCAGGTCAGCCGTACGTCGGCGCGACTCTCACCATGTTCCCGGCCGGTGTTGACGCCAAGACCGGCGAGAAGAACGGTTCGCATAACCTCGGCGTATTCACCGCCTGGGATCCGACGACCGGCAAGATCGTTTGGGCTAAGGACGAACCGTTCTCCGTATGGAGTGGCGCGGTTGCAACCGCTGGCGATGTCGTGTTCTACGGCACCTTGGAAGGCTACTTGAAAGCGGTTGACGCCAAGACCGGCCAAGAACTTTACAAGTTCAAGACCCCGTCGGGCATCATCGGCAACGTCAACACCTGGAGCTACAAAGGCAAGCAGTATGTCGGCGTTATGTCGGGTCTCGGTGGCTGGGCCGGTATCGGTATGGCCGCTGGCCTCGAAGGCGAAAGCGAAGGGTTGGGTGCTGTAGGCGCATACCGTAGCCTCAGCAACTACACCAAACTGGGCGGCGTATTCACCGTATTCGCTCTGCCTAACAAATAAATCTAAAGCGTTAGTTGTATAGTACGCCCTGGCTGATTCGTCAGCCGGGGCGTTCTTTTTGTAGTGGTTTTGAATGCCGAATTTTTACGTTTACTCTTGGTCTTAAAGACGTTTGTTCAAGCTATAAAGGAGTCCTTCATGACCGTTAGGTGCGATACCCGTCGGGCAGTGGTGCTTTTGGCGTCATTGTTGATGCCTTTTTCCGTGGCTCAAGCGGATAAAGATGCTTTCAAGGTTTGCGCAGACCCGAACAATCCACCTTTCTCAGATAAGAACGGTCATGGTTTCGAGAACAAAATTGCCGAGCTGTTCGCTAAGGAGTTGGGAAAAAAAGTCGAATACACCTGGTTCCCGCAGCGGATCGGCTTCATTCGGAATACTTTAAAAGCGCAATTGCCGGACTCCGACGAATACAAGTGCGACGTGGTGATGGGCGTGCCTACCGGATATGAGCTCGCCGCGACCACCAAGCCTTATTACCGTTCGACGTATGCCTTGGTTTACCGGAAAAATCGCGGCTGGGACGACATCAAATCGCCCGAAGATCTTGAACGTCTTCCGGACGAACGGAAGAGCAAGCTGCGCATCGCCATGTTCGATGGAGCGCCAGGCACAACCTGGCTATTCAATCATCAACTCGCCGATCAAGGGATACCTTATCAAAGCATGTCGGGAGATGCGTCGGTCAATACCGCTCAGATTCTTGCGAAGGATTTCTCTGAAGGGAAAATCGATATGGTCATCGTTTGGGGGCCGATCGCCGGTTACCTCGTCACTCAAGGGAAACCCGGGGCTTTCGGGATGATACCCATGAAGTCGGAAGAGTCGGTCAAATTCGACTTCCCTATCTCGATGGCCGTCCGCTTTCCCGACAAGGAGCGGAAAGAGGAGTTGAACTCTTTGATCGAACGAAACGCGAAGAAGATCGAAGCGTTACTACACGAGTATCGCGTGCCCTTGGTCGATCAGAATGGAAACCTGATCGAAGCGGCAAATAAAAGAAAAAAATAAGATATGGCGGGAGGGGCAGGGCGGTGAAGCCTTGCCCCTGCCTCGTTATGACGGTTCCGGTAAACCGGGGTTTTTCAGCTTTCTCGCCGCATGTGCGGGAAGAGAATGACGTCGCGGATCGAGGGCGAATCGGTGAAGAACATTACTAACCGGTCTATGCCGATGCCCTCGCCCGCGGTCGGCGGCAGCCCGTATTCCAAAGCGCGGATATAGTCCGCATCGTAGTGCATCGCTTCTTCATCCCCGGCATCCTTGTCTGCAACCTGTTTTTTGAACCGCTCCGCTTGATCTTCCGGGTCGTTCAGCTCCGAGAAGCCATTGGCGATTTCCCGTCCGCCGATGAACAGCTCGAATCGGTCGGTCACGAATGCATTCTGATCGTTGCGGCGGGCCAGGGGCGATGTTTCGGTGGGATATTCCGTGATGAATACCGGACCCATCAGTCGATGCTCTACGGTTTTCTCGAAAATCTCGGTCTGGAGTTTGCCTAGACCATCGCCTGGGGTGACGAGATAACCCAGGCGCTCCGCAACTTGGGCCGCCCGATCGCGATCGGCGAGATCCTCAGCCGTCAGGTCCGGATTGTAGCGAAGAATCGATTCGAGTACGGTCAGCCGTTCGAACGGCTGCGCCAAATCGTAACTTTGACTCTCGTGTACGACGGTGGCGCTTCCGAAGAGCTTAACGGCTAGGCCGCGTAGCATTTCCTCGGACAAGTCCATCAAGTCCCGGTAGTCTGCATAGGCCTGATAGAACTCCAGCATCGTGAACTCCGGATTGTGCTTGGTGGACAATCCTTCGTTGCGGAAGCTGCGGTTGATCTCGAAAACCTTTTCGAACCCGCCGACGACGAGGCGCTTCAGGTAAAGCTCCGGCGCGATACGAAGATACAAATCCATATCGAGCGCGTTGTGATGGGTGATGAACGGCTTGGCCCGAGCTCCTCCCGGAATCACTTGCATCATCGGGGTTTCCACTTCGAGGAAGTCCCGCTCGAGCAGAAACTGCCGAATAAACTGAACGATGGTACTGCGCATCTTGAACACTCGCCGCGAATCCTCATTCATGACGAGGTCGACATAGCGCTGCCGGTGGCGGGTTTCTTCGTCCGTTAGGCCGTGAAATTTCTCCGGCAAGGGGCGCAGTGATTTGGTAAGAAGGCGAATGCCCGTGGCTCGTATGGACAGCTCGCCGGTCTTGGTTCGAAACGCCGTTCCCTCGACGCCGATGATATCGCCGATGTCCCAGTGCTTGAAGGCTTCATATTCGCCTTCCGGCAGGGCATCCTTCTGCAGGAAAATCTGAATGCGGCCGGACATGTCCTGAATATGGGCAAAGCTCGCCTTGCCCATCAGTCGCTTACCCATGAGTCGCCCGGCGGCTTTCACCCGGATGTTGCGCGTTTCGAGGGTGGCGCCATCCTCGTCCCCGTATTGGTCATGAAGTGCCTGTACCAGTGTGTTGCGCCGGAAATCGTTGGGGAAGGCAATGCCGCTCCGACGCAATTCAGTCAGTTTTTCCCGCCTCTGAGCGATGAGTTTGTTTTCGTCGAGTTGTTCGGTCATACCGTTTCTTGTTACGAAAATGTTTCAGGGAAAGCTCCGCTTGAGCGGAGTAAACCAGGCTGTTTGCGGCGGGCCGGGCATACTCCGACCGCCTTTAAGCCTCACAGGCCGCTTTTCAAGCTGGCTTCGATGAACATGTCCAGATCGCCGTCCAGCACGGCTTGCGGGTTGCCGGTTTCGACCCCGGTGCGCAAATCCTTGATCCTTGATTGGTCCAGTACGTACGAGCGAATCTGGCTGCCCCAGCCGATGTCGGACTTGGAATCTTCCAGTTTTTGCTTTTCCGCGTTGCGCTTCAGCATCTCCATCTCGTAGAGCTTCGCCCGAAGCTGTTTCATGCATCGGTCGCGGTTGGCGTGCTGGGACCGTTCGGTCTGGCACTGTACCACGATGCCGCTGGGAACGTGCGTGATGCGCACGGCGGATTCGGTTCGGTTGACGTGCTGTCCGCCGGCGCCGCTGGCCCGGTATACGTCGGTGCGGAGATCGGCCGGATTGATTTCGATATCGATCGTGTCGTCCACTTCGGGCGAAACGAATACCGAGGAGAACGAGGTATGCCGACGATTGCCGGAGTCGAACGGTGATTTTCGGACCAGACGGTGCACGCCGGTTTCGGTTCGCAGCCAGCCGTAGGCATATTCGCCCTCGAAGCGGATGGTAGCGCTCTTGATGCCGGCAACGTCACCGGGCGACTCTTCGATCAGTTCGGTCTTGAAGCCGCGGCGTTCGCCCCAGCGAAGATACATGCGTTCCAGCATTTCCGCCCAGTCCTGGGCCTCGGTGCCGCCGGACCCCGCCTGAATGTCGAGGAAGGCATTGTTCGGGTCCATTTCGCCGGCGAACATGCGCCGGAACTCGAGATCGGCTACCAGCTTTTCGAAGCGTTCGAGATCGGCAGCCACGGTGTCCACGGTTGCTTCGTCGTCTTCTTCCACCGCCAGTTCGAGGAGTTCCTCGGCGTCGTTCACGCCCTGCTCGATGCTGACCAGGTTGTTGACGACCGACTCGAGCTGCGTGCGCTCGCGTCCCAGATTTTGGGCCCTTTCGGGGTCGTCCCAGATCTTTGGGTCTTCCAGTTCCTTTAAAACTTCGTCCAGCCGCTCCCGTTTGGTATCGAAGTCAAAGGTACCCCCTAAGAGCTGCCTGGCGGCTCTTCAAGTCTTTGATTTGGTTGTAGAGGGGATTGAGTTCGCGCATGGTGAATGGTTTTCAGTATCCGGCGAAAAAACCGCGATAGTACTACAGATGAGCGAGAAGAAAAACGAGCGGAAGCGTGCGGCTCAACTCGGCATCAGTCCCAGCGCTCGTCTCGCACCTGAATCATGCCGTTTGCGATGCGGACCGGAAAGCACGGGAGGTCCTCATAGGCCGGGGGCTTGAGGACTTTGCCGGTCTTTAGGCAGAAGCGGGCGCCATGGCGAGGGCAGACGATTTCGCAGCCTTCCAGCCGGCCGCTCGCGATCTCGGCGCCATCGTGGGTACAGACATCCTCGACGGCATAATACTCGCCGTCGATCATGAATACGGCGACGTCGGTTCCGTCGACATCCACGACGACATGCTCGCCGTTTTGAAGACTGCCTTCACGGGCGACATCGATCCAGTCGGACATGAAACGACTCTCTCTTTATTCGGTACTGACGGTGTCGGCTTCGTTCTTGAGAGCCGCTTGCAACGAATGCCAGGCCAGGGTGGCGCATTTCACCCGGGCCGGGTAGGCGCGTACGCCCGACAGGACCGCCAGTTTGCCGATTTCTTCCAGGTTCACGGCGTCGTCGTTCTTGCCGGTGGTGATGCGATGGAACAGATCGAACAAGTGCTGGGCCTCGTCCTCGGTGTGGCCTTTGACGATTTCGGTCATGAGCGAGGCCGAGGCCGTCGAAATGGCGCAGCCCGAGCCTTGGAAGCTCACGTCCTCGATTACGCCGTCGTTGACTTTGACGTAAAGCGTGATTTTGTCGCCGCACAAGGGGTTGAACCCCTCGATCTTGCGGTTGGCGTCTTCCATCACCCGGAAATTGCGCGGGTTGCGGTTATGGTCGAATACGACTTCCTGATAGAGATCCCTGATCTGATCCAGCATTAGCCGAACACCTCGATGACTTTTCGAATACCGTCCACCAGGATATCGATTTCCTCGAAGGTATTGTAGAGCCCGAAGGAGGCGCGGGCGGTCGCGGGCACGCCGAAGAAGTCCATCACCGGCATGGCGCAATGGTGTCCTGCCCGGATGGCGATGCCGAGGTGATCCAGAATCGTGCCGATGTCGTGGGGGTGTATGCGCTCCAGCGTAAACGACAGGATGGCGCCTTTCCGTTCTGCGGTGCCGACGATAGTCAATTGCGGAATTTCGAGGGC
>NZ_JBDIVO010000070.1:0-17673 GCF_039794385.1 Methylocaldum sp.
TGGTTCTCACCGAACTCAACGGAAGCCCGGTGGCGGAGCGGATATTCACGCCTGCGGAATATCTTCCCGAAGGGGAAAAAACCTCGCTGATGCCTGTCGGCAAACCGTTTGAAATTCGCTTGCTATTGGCCAAACCCACTAACGACGTGGGCGGCTTCACGTTCGAACTGCTCTGATCCGGGTCTTTCATGCTTTCCGATAGCGAAATAGCTATCGGACGTCAAATCAGCTGCAAGAATGCGCACAGGCAAACGGGTGAGTCGAGCCCGAACCTTGCTGTTGATGGGCGAGGCCGCCTGCCTGGAAATGAAAAGAAATCGGCACTCCGCTAAATTTCGGGCAGGCGGCATTAAATGGGCTTATTTCAGCCGCTTGGCTAGCATCCTCTTGAAACACGGACCTCGGAATGCGAGCCCGAGTCTTTAGATTTTGCGGGAACGTCTTGAGATCAGGCCCAGCCCGGCGATGGCCGAGCCGAACAGCCAGACCGCGCCGGGAACCGGAACGGGCGACGGCGCTACTCCCGGGCCGTCGCCGCCGCCGAAATAGCCGCTCGTGATCTCGCCGTTCTGGTTGCCGTTCATGGCCGGTTCGGGGCCTGAAAAGTCCGTCACGTGGGCGGCGTACCAAGCGTTTCCTTGGTCCGCAGTTCCGGTAGAGGGGGCGTGGTAGGAGTCGGGCGTATCGCCGTTGATGTCGGTGATGCTAAAGCTGAGCGGCTCCTGGCGGTTACTCCCGGTGCCCGACACGACTACGTCGAATCTGCCGAATCCGTTTAGTGTCCGGTTGAAATCGACGTTCCAGCCGGCGGGTAAACCGGTGATATTGTCCGATTCCAAGCTGGTTCCGTTTGCCAGATTGAACCCGAACGATTGGATGCCGAAATTGGATAATTCCTTGTCCGCAAATGGCTGGCCCGGATCATTCAGTGCATCGACGTCAAAGGTAACATCGTTCCCCGATGTGCCCACATTCACCGTCAAGTAATTCGTTCCGTCGGTAAAGGGGGCTTGGTCGATGTTCGTTTGGTCCAGGAAATAGGATGCTGCCTGGGATTGGCCCGTCACGGCCAATGCCGCTCCCAAATAAAGCGGTGCGAGTCTCATGATTCTCTCCTTGAAAATCCAGTTTGGCCAATTCGGTCGGCGGATACAAACCGGGTCTATCCGGACTATCCCTGATCCCGGTTACGAGCGTGAGCCCGTAACGGTGTTGACGCACTTGAATCGCCAGAGTTCCCGATTGTGAGCAAGGTTTTACGTTCCGCCTCACGTTTGCGACGGATGCCTTCGAAGCATTTGAGAGAGCGGGAAGCCGGTTTCGACGGTTGAAGTTGTATTCCGAGGGAGGAGGCGACGGAACGAAGGCGAAGCGATTGGGCGGTGCGCGCCGTTTGAGACAACAGCCGATTCGCGTCCGAATCGGGCAAATCTTCCTTGGAGCGCCGAAAGTTCTTGGCTTATTCTATCCGGCGACCCTGGGCATTCCTTTGTGTCAGGGCTCCAAACGTTGGTCATTTAGTATAAGTAAGTCTTATTACAGTAATCATAACAACTGAATTTTTTTTATGAACGGAACGGCTTATAGTTTCTCGCTGTGAAAGGACAATACGATTTGCGGTCCAAGTAGGACCAGAAAAACATTCCTGAGAACAATCCACAGATGTGGTAGGAGGAAAGTATGGCTGTAAAGACCTATAGCGCGGGCGTAAAAGAATACCGCGAGACCTACTGGATGCCGGATTACACCCCGGCGGATACCGATATCTTGGCCGTATTCAAAATTACGCCTCAGCCTGGCGTGCCTCGCGAGGAAGCGGCAGCGGCAGTCGCCGCAGAATCGTCCACCGGCACCTGGACTACGGTTTGGACCGACCTTCTGACCGATCTCGACTATTACAAAGGCCGCGCCTACCGCATCGAAGACGTTCCGGGCAGCGACGAGCAGTTCTATGCCTTCATCGCTTATCCGATCGATCTGTTCGAGGAAGGGTCGGTGGTAAACGTTTTCACTTCTCTGGTCGGCAACGTGTTCGGCTTCAAGGCCGTCCGCGGATTGCGCCTGGAAGACGTGCGCTTCCCGATTGCTTATGTGATGACCTGCGGCGGTCCGCCCCACGGCATTCAGGTCGAGCGCGACATCATGAATAAGTACGGCCGTCCGCTCTTGGGCTGCACCATCAAGCCGAAACTGGGGCTGTCCGCGAAGAACTACGGACGCGCGGTTTACGAGTGCCTGCGCGGCGGCCTGGACTTCACCAAGGATGACGAGAACGTAAACAGCCAGCCGTTCATGCGCTGGAAGCAACGCTTCGATTTCGTCATGGAAGCCATCCATAAGGCGGAGCGCGAAACGGGGGAACGCAAGGGCCATTACCTGAACGTGACCGCGCCGACCCCGGAAGAAATGTACAAGCGTGCGGAATACGCCAAGGAAATCGGTGCGCCCATCATCATGCACGACTACATTACCGGAGGGTTCTGCGCCAATACGGGTCTTGCCAACTGGTGCCGCGACAACGGCGTTCTCCTGCATATCCACCGTGCCATGCACGCCGTGATCGACCGCAACCCGAATCATGGCATCCATTTCCGTGTGTTGACCAAGATTCTGAGACTATCGGGCGGCGATCACCTGCACACCGGCACCGTCGTCGGCAAGCTGGAAGGCGATCGGGCGTCCACCTTGGGCTGGATCGATCTGCTTCGCGAGCGCTACATCAAGGAGGATCGCTCTAGAGGCATCTTCTTCGATCAGGATTGGGGCGCCATGCCGGGAGCGTTCGCCGTCGCTTCGGGCGGTATCCATGTCTGGCACATGCCGGCGCTGTTGTCGATTTTCGGCGATGACGCCGTGTTCCAGTTCGGCGGCGGTACTCTCGGCCATCCGTGGGGCAACGCGGCGGGCGCCGCAGCCAACCGCGTTGCTCTGGAAGCTTGCGTCGAAGCCCGCAACCAGGGCCGTCAGCTCGAGAAAGAAGGCAAGGAGATTCTGACATCCGCGGCCAAGGACAGCCCCGAGCTCAAGGCTGCATTGGAAACCTGGAAGGAAATCAAGTTCGAGTTCGATACGGTTGACAAACTCGACGTGGCGCACAAGTAATCGCCCGGACAGTCCGACTGATTTGAAGCGATACCGTTGAAGAACCGAACGTCGCTAGAAAGCAGTCCCCTCTGAAACGGGAGGGGATTGCTCAAGCGATCAATGAACGAGGATTGGAACAATCATGAGTGAAATGCAAGATTACAAATCCAGCCTGACCGATGTTTCGAGCCGAAAATTCGAAACTTTCTCCTATTTGCCGCCGATGGACGCCGCCAATATCCGAAAACAGGTGGAATACATCGTCAGCAAGGGCTGGAATCCGGCCATCGAGCATACCGAACCGGAGAACGCCTTCGACCACTACTGGTATATGTGGAAGTTGCCGATGTTCGGCGAAACCGATGTGGACCGTATTCTGGCGGAAGCGGAGGCCTGTCATAAGGCGCATCCGAACAACCATGTGCGGTTGGTCGGCTACGACAACTTCAAGCAGTCGCAAGGCGCTGCCATGGTGATTTACCGGGGGCCGATCAAAGCCTAGGCGCAGCCAGGCTTAGGTTCGAAAGCCCCGTTCTGTGAATGCAGGCCGGGGCTTTTTTTCGAGATGGCGATTCAAAAAGGTATGGACTTAAGCAAGCGACTTGATCGGAGCGTTACGCTCAAAGACGGGCGCAGGCTCGGCTTCGCCGAGGTCGGTGATCCCGGCGGAATGCCGGTCGTCTACTGCCACGGGTTCCCCGCCTCCCGGCTGGAGAGCGTCCTCATTGCGCAGGCGGCCGAACGTCAGCGGGCACGCATTATCGCCCCCGATCGTCCCGGCTACGGACTGTCGGATTTGAAGCCGGCGCGCACTATCGGGAGTTGGGCTGACGACGTCGCTCAATTGGCTGATTATCTGGGCATCGAACGGTTCTCAGTGCTGGGCACGTCCGGCGGGGGACCTTACGGGCTGGCCCTCGCCGCGCAGCTGCCGGACCGGGTACAGGCGGTCGGGATCATCTGCGGTCTCGGGCTATTGGAAGATCCGGAAGCGACGCAGGCTATGCATTGGCCGGCACGGTTCGGATTCGGCGCGGCCCGTAGCGCACCCCGGATGCTGCGTTTGATTTACGGAGAGTTCCTCGGACGCCTGATTTTCCGAAGCCCCGAAGTGGCGCTGTCTCTACTGGCTTTAGGCAGTCCGGCTTCCGACCGGTCGACCTTGACGCGCCCGGAGATTAAAGCGGCCCTCTGCGCCTCGGTGCGGGAGGCCTTGCGTTCGGGCGGGGAGGGAGCAGTACAGGACATGATTTTGTATGCTCACGACTGGGGGATTGACCTCGCGCAGATCCGAATGCCGACTACGTTCTGGCACGGCGAAGCGGATGTTACCGTGCCGTTATCCCACGCGCTGGCGCTCGCCGAACGACTTCCCCACGCTCAGGTTTTTACATTTCCGGGCGAGGGCCATTTTTCTCTGCCGATAAACCGTGCGGACGAAATTATCAAAACGTTAATCGAGTCGATAAAACGTGGAAATCCGTGAAGAGGATTGAGCGATGACCATCTCCGAACAGTATTTTATCGAAGAACAACCCTATTACCGGCCGGTCTCTAACGAGATCGAGTTATTCGAGGCCGCCTATGCCGCGCGGATGCCGGTCATGCTGAAAGGCCCGACCGGTTGCGGCAAGACCCGTTTCATCGAGTTCATGGCTTGGAAGCTGAAGCGGCCGTTGATTACCGTCGCCTGCAACGAGGACATGACGGCCTCCGACCTGATTGGACGTTTCCTGCTCGACGCCACCGGCACGCGCTGGCAGGACGGGCCATTGACCACGGCGGCCAGGATCGGTGCGATTTGTTACCTGGACGAGGTGGTCGAAGCGCGCCAGGACACGACGGTGGTCATACACCCTTTGACCGATCATCGCCGGACCATGCCGCTCGACAAGAAAGGCGAGTTGGTGCATGCGCATCCCGATTTCCAGTTGGTCATTTCCTACAATCCCGGCTATCAAAACCTTTTGAAGGACTTGAAGCAATCCACCAAGCAACGCTTCGGCGCCCTGGATTTCAATTACCCGAAGACCGAAGTGGAAACCGAAGTGATTTCCCACGAAACCGGCGTCGACCCGAAAACCGCAGAGAAGCTGGTGCAGATTGCTCATCGAGCCCGCAATCTCAAGGGCCATGGTTTGGACGAGGGAATTTCGACGCGTCTTCTAGTGTATGCGGGGCAGCTGATCGCGAAGGGCGTCGAACCGAGGGCGGCATGTCAGATGACCTTGGTTCGCCCCCTGACCGATGATCCGGACATGCGGGATACTCTGGACGCAGCGGTTGCTACGTTTTTCTAAAAAAGGACTAAGCCGCTGCGGGGCAAGACGAGGCGAGCCATGAGCATCAACCTGGAAGACTACCGCGAATACCTGGAGCGGGTCGAGCCGCATATCAAGGACACCCTAGAGGCCAGCTTCCACGAAGCGGGGCGGGTGATGTCGCCGGGCGGCTTGCGCAATTATATCGAGGGTGCCCGCGTGCTTTCGGAACTGGGACGCGGGTCCGAACTGGTGGTGTCCTATATCCAGGAAATGCCCCTGGTCGCCAAGGAAGTGGGCGACGAAATCATTCCCGATGTGGTGACCTCGGTGATGAAGCTGGCCTCCATGGTCAGCGGGGGCGTGATCGCCGCGCTGTTCGACAGCCTGCCCACGGCGGCCAGCCGGCTGGGCGATGCCGACTTGCTGCGCCAGTATCTGGCCCTGGTCCATCAGCTTTCGGCGAAAGCACCACGCGGATTGCGCCCGATGCTTCAGCACCTCGACCAGCTATTCGATAAGTTGACGCTGGGCGGGCTGCGCCGCTGGGCGCTCTGGGGCGCACAGGCGCACGGGCGCGATTTCGAAAACCTGGCCAAATATTTCGGTCTCGAAACGGCGGACAGCCTCGCGGTGCTCCAGAAGGAACGCCGCGGCACGCTGTTCGTCGATACCCAGCGCAAGCTGAACTTCTATCTGCGCGCGTTGTGGGGCCGCGATTTCCATTTGCGCCCGACGGCCGGCGATTATGAAACGCGCGAAGGACTCAAGCCTTTCATCGAGTTTCCGGTCATCTACCTGCCCGATGCTTTCGACGATTACGGCGGCATTTCCGGCAAGGAGCTGTACCGTGCTGCCTGCGCCCACGCCGCCGCGCATCTCGCCTACACCAAGAAGCCGATCTCGGCGGAAGCGTTGAATCCGGTGCAGATGTTCATGATCGGTCTGATCGAGGATGCCCGTGTCGAGCATCTGGCCATCCGGCAGTTTCCAGGGCTCCGGCAGCTCTGGCTTCCGTTGCATGAGGCGGATGCCGAAGGTCGGGAAAGCCGCGATCCCGCTCTGTCTTTCTTGGAGCGCTTGGCCCATGCGCTGCTCGATGCGGAACTCGAAACCGAGGATAGCCTGATTCGGGAGACGGTAGCGGCCTTCCGGGAAGTCTTTGCGGCTCGTCCTGATGACAACCAAATCAGCTGGGATCTGGGTGTAACGCTATATAACAAGGTCAAGGATCGACTCGCGCTCCCGTCGTTGCGCATCCTGGAGGGCATAGCTATCCCGTACCGCGACGACAACCGGTTCATCTGGGCGTTCGCCGAGCAGTTCTGGGAACAGGCGGAATACGCACCGGCCAGCGAGCGCCAGGTCCGCAGGAAGGTTTCGGTCATGGAGATGGTCAACGAGGTGGACTGCGAACTGGCGGGGGACGATGCCCAGGAGGTCTGGACCCTGGAGACGCCGTTCCATTTGGATCAGGAAGGCTGCACCATCAATGAACTGGAAGGCAAGGAGCCGGTCAGCGATCCTTATCATTACCCCGAGTGGGACTACCAGGTACAGTTGCACCGCCCCAATTGGGCGACCGTTTTGGAAAAACGGCAGCCCAGGGGGGAGCAGGAACTGATCGAGCAGATCCTGGTGGAGTACAAGCCCGTCGCCAGCCGCCTCAAGCACATCATCGATGCCTTGCAGCCGCGGGGTTTGGTCCGCCAGCGGCGGCAGGAGGACGGCGACGAGATCGATCTCAACGCCGCCATTCGCGCCATGATCGACATCCGCATGGGTGAGATGCCGGACCCGCGCATCAATATCCGCTACATCCGGAAGACGCGGGATTTGGCGGTGCTGGTGCTTCTCGATCTATCGGCATCGACCAACGAGATCCTGCCCGGATCGGACCGGGCGGTCATCCAGCTTGCGCGTGAGGCGACCACCTTGCTGGCTTGGGCCATCGACGGCATCGGCGATCCTTTCGCCATTCATGGGTTCGCTTCGGACGGGCGGCACGATGTGCAGTACTACCGTTTCAAGGATTTCGATCAAGCCTTCGACGATCAGGCGAAAGCGCGGCTGGCGGGCATGCAGGGTGGGCTCTCGACGCGGATGGGGGCGGCGCTTCGTCATGCCGGAAAGTTTCTGCTCAGACAGCCGCAGCAGAAAAAATTGCTGCTCTTGGTGTCGGACGGCGAGCCGGCGGATATCGACGAGCGCGATCCGCAATATCTGCGGTTCGACACCAAGAAAGCGGTGGAGGAACTGGCGACCGCGGGTGTGACGAGCTATTGCCTCACTCTAGACCCCGAAGCGGACGAATATGTATCCAGAATCTTCGGCCCGAATCGCTACACTGTCGTCGATCATGTGCAGCGATTGCCGGAGCGCTTGCCGGCCTTGTTCGTGAGTTTGACCGGCTGATGTACACTATCCGAATAAGATCGACCGGAGCCGTGCCAGCCTGGATTCCGCCAGAGTCCCCGGTCTCCCGGGAGCCAGGAGACCGATCCTAATCCCACTGATCCAGGGGGCACAGATCAATTTCCCGACTGACCTCGAGGATCTGTTCCCTTAACCATTGATGAGCAGGATCTTTATCTCTCAATGGGTGCCAAGCCACGACGAAGTCATAGGCCGGCAGACCGAAGGGGACCTGGACGAGTTTCAATGGCGAGGACTTGATACAAGCTTCAGCGATTCGCCGGGGTAACGAAAGCAAAAGGTCCGTCGTTGCGACGGTAAAAGGAGCCGAGAGAAAATTCGGCACGACCACGGCGACTCGTCTCTCCAAACCCTGTTTCATTAGCCAGCGTTCGACAATCTGTGCATTCAGATCGCAAGAGGAGATCAGCAACTGATTCCTTTGTAGGTATTCCTCCAGAGTGATTTCATCTTCAACACCAGCATAGTCACGGCGGGCGATGCAAACTATAGTGTCATCGAAAAGCCGCACCCAATTCAAATGCGCCGGCAGCTTCAACATCGCCTGAAAGCCTAAAATCAAATCGATCTCCTGATTCTGCAACCGGGCCTCGAGCGAACCAGTGTCTGGCCGTTGCACATGAATCTCGATCCGAGGAGCGAGGTTGCACACCCGCTCGATCAGGCGGGGCAAGACAAGAAACTCGAAATAGTCCGATCCGGCCAGGATGAATCGTTCGTGGCTCGTAGCAGGATCGAATTGAGCCGGCGACTTGAGGATATGTTCCGCGTTTCGCAGGACCGAGCGGACGGGCTCGAGCAATGCCGAGGCGCGTTCCGTGGGCTTCATGCCCGTCGGTGTCCTCACTAGCAAAGGATCGTCGAACTGTTGCCGAAGCCGCTGCAGGATTTGGCTCATGGCCGACTGGGTAATAAACATCTTTTCGGCGGCCCGTGAAACGTTGAGTTCCTGCATCAACAGATCGAAGGCCAGCAGCATGGTGAAATCGAGGTGTCTCAGATTTAACATGTTTGAAAACTGCTAGTGTCGTTAAATACGACCGGCCGTTGGATACCTTAGCTTAAACCAGCTGTCCAGCCGGAATTGGACTTCAGTATTGTTCGGCAATCTTGCCGAAAGTTCCCTTGCCCTTGGATGTCTCCTTCGATCCCAGGCCCGTAGCACCGCCGCTCGGAGGCGCTTCGCCCCAGCTTTGCGGCGGACGCGGAACCTTACCATCCATGATGTCGTCAATTTGGAAACGATCAATCGTCTCGTACTTGATCAAAGCTTCCGCCATGAGATGCAACTTTTCCATGTTTTCCCGCAGCATACGCTCCGAACGCTCGTAATTGCGATCGATCACCGAGCGAATTTCTTCATCGATCAAATGAGCGGTTTCCTCGGACACCATCTTGTGTTTCGTGACGGAGCGTCCCAAAAACACTTCACCCTCTTCCTCGCTATATGCCAGCGGCCCTAAGCGCTCCGAGAGACCCCAGCGGGTAACCATGTTACGCGCCAGAGTGGTGGCGCGCTCGATATCGTTCTGAGCGCCGGTCGTCACTCGTTCCTTGCCGAAAATAATCTCTTCCGCAATACGTCCGCCGAACAAACTCGAAATCTGGCTTTCCAATTTCTGCTTACTCGCACTGTACTGGTCGCGCTCCGGCAAGAACATGGTGATTCCCAGGGCCCGGCCGCGCGGCATGATACTGACCTTGTATACGGGGTCATGCTCGGGGACTAGCCGTCCTACGATGGCATGGCCTGCCTCATGATAAGCAGTGAGTTGCTTCTCTTCGTCGCTCATGACCATGGACTTGCGTTCCACACCCATGAGGATTTTGTCCTTGGCTTTCTCGAAATCCTCCATGTCGACATTGCGCTTGTTCTTACGGGCCGCGAACAACGCCGCTTCGTTGACCAGGTTTGCCAGATCCGCGCCGGAGAAGCCGGGCGTCCCGCGCGCCAGATATTGAACCTCGACGTTGTCGGCGATCGGCACTCGCTTCATGTGAACCTTCAAGATCTGCTCGCGGCCCCGAACGTCGGGAAGCCCAACGACGACCTGACGATCGAAGCGGCCCGGCCGCAATAGCGCAGGATCCAAGACATCGGGACGGTTGGTGGCCGCGATGACAATGATGCCTTCGTTTCCTTCAAAACCGTCCATTTCGACGAGCAATTGGTTAAGGGTCTGCTCGCGCTCGTCATGACCGCCGCCCAAACCGGCACCGCGATGGCGGCCTACCGCATCGATTTCATCGATGAAGATGATGCACGGCGCATTTTTCTTCGCTGTTTCGAACATGTCACGTACGCGGGAGGCGCCCACGCCCACGAACATTTCGACGAAATCCGAACCGGAGATGGAGAAGAACGGAACCTTGGCCTCTCCGGCAATCGCCCGGGCCAATAAGGTCTTACCGGTACCCGGAGGGCCCACCATCAGAGCCCCGCGCGGGATTTTGCCACCCAGCTTCTGGAACTTGCTCGGGTCCTTGAGGAAGTCAACCATCTCCTGGACATCTTCCTTAGCCTCCTCAACGCCTGCGACGTCGGCGAACGTCACCTTGACTTGATCTTCTTCGATAAGCCGGGCTCGACTTTTACCGAAGGACATAGCCCCCCTTCCGCCCGTGCCGCCTTGCATCTGGCGCATGAAGAAAATCCACACGGCGATCAGCAGCAACATCGGGAACCACGAGATAAAGATCTGCATCAGCAGTGATTGGGATTCCGGCGGCTGAGCCTTGATCTCGACGTGATTCTTCAACAAGTCGTCCACCAGGTGGTCGTCGCCAGGACTGTAAGTGGTGAACTTCTCGCCGGTTCCGAGCATGCCTCGGATCATCTGACCATCGATATTCACGTATTTTACTTGCCCTTCCTGTACGTCCGAGATAAACCGCGAGTAAGGTACTCCCGGATCTACCGGCATGCGGGGACCAAAATGGAGGAAAAGCAGTGCCAGTGCAATGGCACTGATTATCCACGGAATCGCATTTTTCATTAATTCGTCCACTCATCGGTTTGTTATGGTGTTTACTTGTCAAATCCCGCCTGCTTATTGCTTATAAACCTCTTTATGGAAGAGGCGGAAATGATGCGGTTTGCCAGTGTTTGAGAGCCTGAATCGGGATGAGGTATCCCAAGGTTCGCTGGAGAATGTGATGGTTGTAAAGCGTGATAAAGCGGCGCAGGGCGGATTCCAAGCCCTAGATGGAAATCGAAGCAATGGCTTTGCAGGACCTCCGTTGAAGCGCTTAACCATGCCATTAGTTTGCGGACGACGCGGCGGGATGAGGCGGTGTTCGATCTCTTGCAGGGCACAGGTACGGTCGGACGATGGTCGCTGGACGACTGCTGGCTGCAATTCATGAAATGATCGACGAACGCCGAGCCGTTGTCGGCTAGGTACGTTTGAATGCGGAAGGGAGCAGCCTAGCCGACAGATTTCAAAAACACCTTGGGACTCCGGGCGGTACGGTTGACCTCGAGAGTGAGATAGACCCAGCGGGTGGTCCGGTCGATGGCAACGAACAGGTAACGTCGCGGCTCGCCTTCGATGGTTAGAAACCTCAATCGGATTGACCCAAAACCTCACGGAGCACGCCCCGAACTTCGAAGAGGGCATGGTTTCTTCCATGGGAGCTGACATTTTATTAAGGCTTCAAAGCCGATGTGCCACTTCTCGCCGGCTTTCGGCACAGGCGATCAACGGTTCCTTTGAAAGAAACATTGGTGAGATAAAGGATATAGATCACGGCCAGTACCAGCATAGTGATGGCCAAAGTTGCCAGAAGAGAAGGACCTGCTTGCGCCGTACCCACCGAAAATGGCACATGCGCATCCACTTCCTCACCCTCATTTATCAGGGTAACGTGCGCGAGATAATTTCCCGGCTCCGTAAAATTGATCGTCGCGTTGGTCGACCCAGACGAATGGATCGTCGGCGGTTGGTAATACATCCTTGTCCCGTCAGGTTCTCGTGTGATTTCAAACTCAACCGTCATCCGACGTAGTGCTTTACCTTCGTAGTCGAACACCAGGGTCGACTGTCCAACGTCCGGAATGGCCTTGCAGTACTCCGTAGTTCCCGTGAGTTGCGGCTGATAAGCCGTGAAATGCACCCAGTGAGACCCGACGGCAATCCGGCAGGAATCGGCGTCGATTCCAGAACCGCCGCCATGTGCGCGGATCACCCCGGAAAATGAAGCAAGAATTAAAACGGCCAAGGCCGAGACTATTTTGTTGAGGTATCTGTTTCCGCACATATCTTTTGCCCTCGTTAACCTGGTATTTGCCGATTATAGTCTGTGCGTCGCGGGTTACTCTGGAGCAGATTCGCTTGTATAGCCAAATAATTATTGCAAAAGTGCCCAACCAAGATAAATAAAAATATCTCGATATAAGCTGAGAGTTACTCTCAAAATATACGGTTAATTTCTTCCCGCGATGCTGCATTAAAGACTAACCTTGGACAGTTTTAAAATTAGATTTTTTGATACCGTCATTAAAATCTTTAATACCTTAATGTTGCATTTTTAGTTCGATTTCATGTCAGAATCTTCGCCGGATGATTCTTGGGTATATCCAGTTCATCCGTCAATCATTGTTTAATTTCATCAGTAAGAGGAAATATATGGCTACTATACAACAAGCGGGTGGGATCGCCGCCCAAGAGAAACCACTGCTGGATAAGCGTTGGCTCGTTTTTGGTCTTGGACTCTACCTCGTGTTTTACATGTGGGTTCGCTGGTACGAAGGGGTCTACGGCTGGTCCGCCGGTCTCGACTCGTTCGCACCGGAATTCGAGACGTACTGGATGAACTTCCTGTACACCGAAATCGTACTGGAAGTGATCACCGCCTCGATTCTGTGGGGCTATCTGTGGAAGACCCGGACTCGAGACATGGATGCCGTAACGCCGCGGGAGCAGTTATACCGCCACATGACGCATGGAATCTGGATGTGCTGCTATGCGTGGGCACTGTACTGGGGCGGCAGCTACTTCACCGAACAGGACGGCACCTGGCACCAGACGATCGTGCGCGACACCGACTTCACGCCGTCGCACATCATCGAGTTCTATCTGAGCTATCCGATCTACATCATCAGCGGGGGTGCCGCGTTCCTGTATGCGCATACCCGCCTGCCGGCATTTGCGAAGAACGGGTTTTCCCTGGCCTATTTGGTCGTCGTTGTCGGTCCGTTCATGATTCTGCCGAACGTGGGACTGAACGAATGGGGCCACACCTTCTGGTTCATGGAAGAGCTATTTGTAGCGCCCTTGCACTACGGCTTTGTGGTATTTGGCTGGACCGGGCTTGCCATTATGGGGGTTATCTCGCTGGTTGTTATGGATATCGCCCAATTGATCAAGAAAGAACTATGTCCGGAATTGGCGTGATCGGAAGCCGAATGGCCTTCTTCGGGTAAATGTTGAGCAGCCATAAACCCTGAAGTTAGAGGCCACTGTCCGAAACGGAAATCCCTGGGCAGTGGCCTTTTTTTACCCTCCGGCAGAGGACGGAGTGGAGCACGGTGCTGTAAAGACGCCCATGACCATGAGATTTATGGATCACAGAAACCCTTATTAAAGTCTCGGAGAAACCCACCATGACGAATCCCAGTTTGTTATCCAAGCTTTTGGAAAGCCGATATTCGGGCCTTCTACTCGTAGCCTTTGTCATCGGACTATACATCTTGCAGACGAAGGTCATTTCACCGTTCGTCGAGACTGTCGCGAGTTCGGATGTATTCCAGGAAGAATCAACGTTCGACGGCAAAGACCTAAGCCAAATGGCGGCCTTGCACTGCAATCATTTCGTCCAGGATCGGTTAGGCGCTTCCGACACGATTGAATTTACGGATAGCGGCCACAGAGTATGGCAACTGTCCAATGGACGCTACCTTGTTAGCTCGCACGTTGTGGAGCGTGACGCTTCGGGACAGCGGAAAAACATCGCCTTTGCGTGCAATATCCATTACACCGGCGGATCTCAGGGTGACGATACGCTTCGGATTAACTGGACTCTTGAAGGCTTGGAGCTTAATCAAACCTGATTTCCATTATTTGATATATCCAAAAACACGGAGAAAACTCATGCCAATTTATGCCGTACAGCGCCAATTGTCTGGCATTACCCCTGAACAATTGTCTGAAGCCCAAAAGGCCGCTATCACAGCGAGCGATAAACTTTCCCGAGAAGGCGTACGGGTAAGATACATACGGACTAACTTTTACCCGGCTGATTCCCGCTGCACCTGTTTATTCGAAGCCCAGGATGCGGAGTCGGTGAGGCGTGCTAATGAAGCGGCATCGCTTCCATTCAATAAGATAGAAGAAGTGCTTGACCTTAATCCTTGACTCGCGGATGGTCGAGGCGAGCGAAAGAGGCAGCCTATCGCAGCACTATCCGGTGTCCACACATCCCTATTCAGAAATCGAGGACATATCCATGAAAGACGCGATTCACTTCTCCCGTGAAGACTGGTTGCTGTGGTTGGGCATCTTCGGGTTTAGCGGGATCTTTATATTGATCATGTCAGTATTTACTATAGTCCCGATAACCCATTATATGGTACGCATAAGTATTACCATAATGATGATGTTTATTCCGGGGTATGTCACCATGAAGCTATTCTTCGATCATATGGAGCTTACCGAATACAAGGTACTCGACCGGTTTATCGTTCCGGTGATCATCTCGGCAATGACGGTGCAGCCCTCGTATTTCTTGGTTACTTATCTAAGAACCTATGGACTTAAAATCGATGAGGACGTGATCAACAGCGACTTCCTCGCCGCCCTCATCGCCATTCTGGTCACGGCCATCGCCTTCGGAATCAAGTTCCTTCAGGCCAGAATGG
The DNA here is from genome assembly GCF_039794385.1 of Methylocaldum sp. Classification (NCBI taxonomy): domain Bacteria; kingdom Pseudomonadati; phylum Pseudomonadota; class Gammaproteobacteria; order Methylococcales; family Methylococcaceae; genus Methylocaldum; species Methylocaldum sp. The sequence continues at coordinate 14,641 of NZ_JBDIVO010000070.1, forward strand.
CCGGCTTACGGGAGCAGGCCGGTGTCTGAAATGCCACTCGCCGTTCTTGATTCGGCCCAGCCAGTGCGACAATATTCTGTACCGTTTGGAACAGAATCAGGTTTTTCTTCGGCGGGCCGGTATGAGACAACGAGAGTTCGACACCCAGAGAGCCATCGCCGGCGCGATGGACGTGTTCTGGCGCAAAGGGTACAAAGGCGCCTCAATGAGCGAACTGCTGCGCGCCATGGGCATCGGCAAGGGGAGCTTCTATGCGGCATTCGGCAGCAAGCGGAAATTGTTTCTGCTGGCGCTCAAGCATTTCCGGGACACCACGATGCTGGTGCGTCAGTCCGGCGAGCTTCTGAACCGAGCCTCGGCAGTCGAGAGTCTGCGGAGGCTGTTCGAGCGGCTGATCGAGCGGACCCTGAACCATCGCCGCACTTGCTTGTTCGGCAAGACCGCGCTGGAATTCCGCGGCAGCGATCCGGACGTAGCAGAGGTGGTGCAAGCCGGCGTGGCTCAATTGGAAGACGCCCTGTTCGACATGGTGGTGCGCGCCCAAGTCGCCGGGGAGATTACGCCGAACCGGGACCCGCGGGTTTTGGCCAAGTTCCTCGTAGCAACCTATTACGGTGTTCAGGTCCTGGGCAGCGTCGCGCCATGCCGGCAGAATTTGAAAGATGTGGTGGTCACGGCGCTAGCGATGCTCGATACGAAAACCGCCTGATAGAGGTATGGGGCGTCCCTGCTGCGGTGGCGCCGTTTTTCGGCGGATTCTGTACCGTTCGGTACAGAGCAGTGCCAAGAATCTGATGGAGTCCACGTTTCGCCCGCCCTCATTACCACTCATAAAACACCGTGGAGAAGGAGGCTGCGCAAAACCTGAATGCGAGACAGAAGCCCTTTTTTTTCACTGATGACTACAGAAAAACCTCGCCATAGGAGACTTGCTATGTCCTTCTTACCGTCCAGCCCCGGCGTAACCAACTTGCCGGATGTTTTCGCCAAATATCCGAAGCGCGGCAGCCTGATCCTGCGCCTCATCCACGAGATTATGCGGGAAGAATCCCCCCTGACCAATGGTGACCGGGAACTGCTCTTCACCTATATCTCAGGACTGAATTCCTGCGATTTCTGCTACAGCTCCCATATCCCCGCCGCGGTGGCCTTTGGGGTCAACGAATCGGTGTTCGATCAGCTTCACGCCGACATCGAGACCGCCGCGGTCGATGAGAAGCTGAAACCCATCCTCCGCTATGTAAAAAAGCTGACCCTTGCCCCAACCCGGATCACCAAGACAGACGCCGACGCCATCTTCGCCGCCGGCTGGGACGAAAAGGCCTTCGTCGATGCGGTCAGCGTGTGCTGTGTCGTCAACTACATGAACCGTTTCGTGAACGGTGTCGGGGTAAATGTCGATTCCGACACCGCTCGGTGTACCGGTGCCGAGGTATTGCCCACCATCGGCTATTCGGGATGGGCGGAAAGCCTGGAAGTGGCCTTCGCTGATGAGAGTCGGTCAGCCACGTAAGACGTTTTCCTTTTGTAATGACCGGCGGCGGAACCGGATGCCCCGACCGGCCTCACCCTCACGAAAGGTCTAAGATTATGAGTTTAGGGTTGGCAATAATTTTTCGACTATTGGTGTTGCTGTCCATCGCACTGCTGGTTGTAGGATTGGTCAAGCCTCGGTGGGTCTGGCCGTGGAAGAGCAAGGAGCCCGATCGACCGGCCATCATGATGGTCGCGGCACTCTTGTTCATGGGGGCATTCACCGGATTGGGTGAAACCGCCCAGGACGCGGTAGGCGATGATCTGGAACATCAATTGGGAGCGCAGATTTTGAGCAAAGCCGAATACCGGATAGGACCGGATACCCGACGTTGCGCAGCCGGTACCCGTCCGGGCCAAGCGGGAGCCACGGACGACGAGGAGACCCCCGACGGGATCCGTTATAACGTGCGCACTCCGGTGAATTACGACGCTACGGTTGCCCATCCCCTGCTGATGGTTTATGCACCCCACGGCAAGAATCGCAATCGCAACGAGCAATTTACCTATCTGACGCGGGACGCCACGGCGGCCGGATTCATCATCGCCTACGTGGACCATCGGCGCATGGCCCCGGAAGCCCTCATCGAGCTCGCCGGAATTCCGAGGCATATCCAGGAAAAATGGTGTGTGGACGAGAACCGGATTCTCCTGACTGGCCATTCCGATGGCGGGACTATTTCGATGGGGATCGCCTTCGTCAATGGCACCCGCGACATTCCGGCGGCTATTGTGTCGAGTGCGGTCGGAATCCGCGCGGATGATCTGGCGGATCGTTCCTGTCCCAAACCGCTGTCGGTCCTGGTCATGCACAGCTCCAAAGACACGGTTTTTCCCGGTTATGGGAAAGGTACCGTTGAATGGTGGGCAAAGTGTAACAAGTGCGACGGGCGCGCCGTAGAAGCCTTGCCGAACGGATGTGTCGCCTACTCCGGCTGTGCCAATGGGGTAAAGACCTGGTATTGCGAGAACTCCAACCCGCACTCCGTATGGCCAAGCTTAAACCGCACAGTTATCGGTTTTCTGTCGACAGCAGTCCGCTCTCAGGAATGATTCATTGGATGGAACGGGAAGATATGATCATGCCGCGCTGCAGCGGAAACTGCGCACGATCTCGATGCCTTTTCCGGTCCTTGCGAGACTAGACAGCTAGGTATTTCGAAGATGGGGAGGAGTCGGCCGATAAGCCGGGTTCTGTCGTGGACAGTCATTCATCTAGGGCGCGCGTCACCGCGCGCCTCAAGCGACCTACCCGGGAGCCGTGCGGGCCGCACGTTAGGGGTTGCCCCCAATGCCCCCCTATTTGGTCTTGCTCCAGGCGGGGTTTTCCCTGCCACTCCCGTTACCGGAAGCGCGGTGCGCTCTTACCGCACCATTTCACCCTTACCGCGTTCCCGAAGGAGGCGCGGCGGTATATTTTCTGTGGCACTTTCCGTAGGCTTTCGCCTCCCAGGCGTTACCTGGCGCCTCGCCCTGCGGAGCCCGGACTTTCCTCTCCCC
>NZ_JBDIVO010000071.1:0-17667 GCF_039794385.1 Methylocaldum sp.
AGAGAGCCCGTCTCGTCCACCATCAGCACCGCCTCCGGGTCGGCCAACGGTTTCCCAGGTAAGCCCTCATGGTGGCCTCCTCAGTCGATTACTATGCCTCTTAGACCAACAACTGCGGCTGTAGTACAGAGGGTTAATGGTCCGAGCTCGACGCCAGCGCCTGTAAATCTCGCTCGAGCAGTTCCTCGTCGCCCAGATTGAGTTCGACCAACCTCTTCAGCGCGGAAATGCTGTCCAGATCCGTACGTTGGCACACGAGGCCGATCTTCGTTCCGCTGCGGTGGGCTAAGGAAACGCCCATCAAGATGCGAACCGTCCCGCTCAGATCGATGCGAAGTTCGTAGATATAGTCTGGATCAAGGGGCCGGTCCGCATCGAGCTCGATCAGACAGCCCTTGAGCGAAAGGTCCAGGATTTTGCAGGGAAAGCTGTCATCTTTATGAAATAGCGTGGCGGGCGCGTCATGAGCTATACGATGAAAATGGCGTTTTTCCGAACGCCTGATGCTGGACATTAAGCAGCTCCGTGCGGTTACTCTTGAAAGAATTGCATTAGGGATTCATTGACCTTGATGAGATCGCCGTCGTTCAAGAGCACGGCCTGATCCTTTACGGGCTTGTCGTTGATGGTCAGCGAGGTGCCGTCCGCCAAAGGCGAAATAAAATACCCGCTCTTGCGCTTGGCGATGATGACCACGCCGGAGCCTTCTTTTCCGAGACGAACCAAAGATTTCTTCAATGGTATCACCAGCCCGATCTGCCGTCCGTTCAACACCTGCAAGCTGCCATTGAAAAATTTGGCATCGGCGTCTGTCCAGACTTCCGGTTCCGACTCGGCGTCCGCTTGCCTCTCCGATCTGAAGATCTCTTCCTTGGTGAAGAAAATCACATGTTTGCCGACGGTAATTCGGTCGCCGTGACCGAGCGCATGTTCGGCGATCTTTTTGTCATTGACGAAAACAGGAAACTCGCTATCGACTTCGCGAATGATATTTTGTTCGGGCGTGGACTCGATAATCGCGTGTTGGGGCGCAACGGCCAGACTATCGATATGCAAGAGATTGGACGGATCGCGACCTATGCTGATCTCGCCCGGCCTAAGCGTGATGGCCTGGAGTGACTTGCCTCTGAATGTGAGCGTTAATTTGGCCATTAAAAAGCTCGCCTTGATACATAAAGTCGATTGTTGTCAAAAGTATACATGCTATTCCCTTGTCTCGTTCGCGTCACGTTAATATTTGTGTCGCTAATCGGCGACTCGGCTTTTTTCAAATAAATAAAAAATAGCTTATATCGCTATTTCCCGCTCGCTGAATTGATGCATTTCGATGTTCGCCTAAAAAACGTTCTGTTGACGACGATATTTTGACGGCTAAACTTTCAAGCCGTTTGTTGTTGCATATTTACCATACCATCCGAACCGGTCGACTCACGTTTCAGGGTCGGGCCATTGGAGAGCAAACTAGATGGGCTTGCGCCGAATTTTATTACTCCAAAGCGATAGCGCCTTGTTGACCGAACTGAGGATTATTCTTAGGTTCCTTGATTGTGAGGTCATCGCATGCGATTTGGATACCCTCAGAGACGAAACTGAACCGGAATTCGACGCAATCTTCGTCGGCGTGGACGACGACATCGAAAAGGTGGTTTTGCGGATCGTGGAGCTTTACAGGCAGGCGCCGCTTGTCCTAGTAATGGATAAGTCGCCGACAAGACCTTTGCCGGCCGGGCTGGAAAACAGAGCTTCCGCCGTATTGGCCTGGCCGACCAATCACGCGACGTTGAGCGCCTGCCTCGAAAAGATCAGCCGGGGAGCGCCGGAAGTGGTCAACGTCCGTCCTTCGGAGTTGTTTCGCAGCTTGACCGGCGCCAGCGCAGCCGTCCAACGCACGCGCAAACTCATTCAGCAAGTCGCTCCGTCCGACGCAACGGTTCTGATCTTAGGCGAGTCGGGCACCGGCAAAGAGGTTATCGCTCGCAACTTACATTATTACTCCGCCCGCCGAAGCAAGCCGTTCGTACCCGTGAATTGCGGCGCCATACCGGGTGAGCTGCTGGAAAGCGAGCTTTTCGGTCACGAGAAGGGCGCTTTCACCGGGGCGCTCAGTTCCCGCCAAGGACGTTTCGAAATGGCCGAAGGCGGCACGCTGTTTTTGGATGAAATCGGGGACATGCCCCTGTCGATGCAGGTAAAGTTGCTGCGAGTCTTGCAGGAGCGCTGCTTCGAGAGGGTAGGCAGCAATAGGACCATTCAGTGCGACGTACGCATCATCGCGGCGACTCACCGCAATCTGGAAGAGGAAATCGGCCGGAACCGATTTAGGGAAGATCTTTATTACCGTCTCAATGTCTTTCCGATCGATGTACCGTCGCTGCGCGAGCGACTGGAAGACGTACCGACTCTGGTCGAGGATCTTACCGCCCGTCTCAAAGCCGAAAAGCGGGGAGACATGCGGCTTACGCCGGCCGCTCTTCGGGTTTTGCAGCGGTACCATTGGCCAGGAAACGTACGTGAACTGGCCAATTTGATCGAGCGTCTGGCGATATTATTTCCAAACGGCGTCGTCGATGCGGCAGATTTGCCGGAAAAATTCCAACAGTATGTCAAACCGGAAGACGCCACGCTCAGGCGCGAGCCGAACGCCGAAAGTGTATCCGCTACCGATGGACTCGTCCTTGCCCGCTTGCCGGGAGAAGGTTTGGACTTGCGCGAGCATTTGAACAATCTGGAATGCGAGTTGATCAAGCAGGCCCTGGACGAGTGTAACGGCGTCGTGGCCCACGCCGCCAATCTTCTCAAAATGCGCCGCACGACTTTGGTCGAGAAGTTGCGCAAATACGGCTTGCGGGGAGAAGAGACGACGGTAATTTGACGTCCCTCCAAAAGGAGGCCGTCCAAGCCATTGTTTTTATGGGGCAACAAAGTGGCACTTTGATTGCTTCTCGCCGGTCAGGTTCAACTTTTACCGGACTCGGCGCTCCCTTGGTCAACCAAATTTTCGACAATGCCCAGCGCTTGCAGGATGCCTTCCAGGTATTCAATGCGCTTTCCGAGAATCTGACCCAGTCCTACCTCGACCTCGAAGCCCAAGTCGCGCGTCTCAGCGAAGAGCTCGCGGCTGCCCGAAGCGAGCGACTGAAAACCTTGGCCGAAAAAGAGTTATTGGCCAACCGCCTACAATTACTCCTGAAGACTCTGCCGGGCGGCGTGGTCGTGATCGACGGTCGCGGTCTGATCGTAGAGTACAACCCGGTTGCCGGGCTGTTTCTCGGCGAACCGCTTTTGGGACGGATGTGGCGCGACGTCCTGAATGCCTTGCCGATCGTCGAAAACCCCCACCAAAGACTCTTGCCCGATGGAAAAACCATAAGCCTTACCCTCAGCCCGCTCGGCGATGAACCGGGGCAAATCGTGCTCCTTACGGACGTAACGGAAATGCGCTCTCTCCAGGAGTGGGCGGATCATCAAAGGCGACTCTCGGCACTGGGGGAAATGGTGGCGAGCCTTGCCCATCAGGTGCGCACGCCTTTGGCAACCGCGCTGCTCTACGCCTCTCATCTCGCAAAATCCGATCTTGACGTTTCCCACCGCTCGAAATTTGCAGCCAAGCTGACCGAGCGGCTCCACCACTTGGAGCGTCAGGTCAACGATATGCTGACCTTCGCCCGGATGGGAACCTTGGCCAAGGAGCGGTTCTCGATCAGCGAGCTCATGACCAAGCTCGTGGAAAACTGTGAGCCGTTGATGCCGGGCAAATCGATACGTTTCACGGTTGCCAACCGGTCCGACGAAGACGATCTGCACGGCAACGGCGACGCGCTCCTGGGCATACTGATCAACTTGGTCAGCAACGCCGTGGACGCCATGGGCGGCGAGGGCAGCGTAACGGTCGTGGCGGATCGGCGCGAGCCTCGATATCTGGACATCAGCGTGTCGGACGATGGTCCGGGTATTGCCGAAGGCATCAGAGCACGGATTTTCGAGCCGTTTTTCACAACCCGAGCCAACGGCACCGGACTCGGGTTGGCGATCGCCGAATACGTGGTCAAAGCGCATCTCGGGCGAATCTGGTGCGAATCCTCGGAGGGTTTTGGTACGACCTTTCGTATTCGACTGCCTTTAAGTCCTGGCGGCACGCCTTTGCCGGGCAACTTTTCCGGCCGTGCCGCCTTTATGGGAGGAGATGATGCAGCAAACTGACATTTTGATCGTCGAAGACGACCCCTCCTTGTCGGAGGCCTTGACGGATACTTTGGAAATCGCCGGTTATCGGACCATGGCCGCAGGGGATGGCGCGGAGGCGCTCGCCAAATTGGCAGAGTCGCAGGTAAGACTGGTGATCAGCGACGTGCAGATGCCTAAATTGCACGGACTGAGCTTGCTCGAACGCATCAGAGCGGACTATCCGGATGTTCCGGTCCTCCTCATGACCGCCTACGGCACTATCGAAAATGCGGTTCAAGCGATGCAGGCAGGAGCCTGCGACTATCTGGTCAAGCCCTTTGCGGCGGAAACCTTGGTCGAGCAGGTATCGCGACGTATCCTGCCGAAGCCGGAGAAAACAGACGGACGAGTGGCGGAAAGCCCGGCGATGAAAAAGCTGCTAGGCTTGGCGGCACGGATCGCGAAATCCGACGCAACGGTGCTCATTCAGGGTGAGAGCGGAACCGGCAAGGAAGTTCTGGCTCGCTATATCCATCAGAGTTCCCTTCGGCACGAGGGCCCTTTCGTGGCCATAAACTGTGCCGCGATCCCCGAAAACATGCTCGAGGCGGAGCTTTTCGGTTATGAGAAAGGCGCTTACACCGGAGCGGTCCAAACAGTGCCTGGGAAACTCGAAATGGCTCAAGGCGGCACCGTGCTGCTCGATGAAATATCCGAGATGAACCTGCCCCTGCAGGCGAAGTTGCTCAGGGTTCTCCAGGAACGCGAAGTCGAGCGTCTCGGCGGACGCAAGCCGCTCGCACTGGATATCCGCATATTGGCGACCACCAACCGGAATCCGAAAGAATGGATCAGCCGCGGGCTTTTCAGGGAAGACCTTTATTACCGCTTAAGCGTCTTTCCGCTGACCATCCCGCCGTTACGGGAACGGAAGGAAGACATTGTTCCGCTGGCGGAAGCCTTTGTCCGGCGTCACTGGCGTAGCGGCAAACCGTTACCTGAACTGAGCAAGGAAGCGGCCGATCGGCTGTCGGCCTACCGATGGCCGGGTAACGTGCGGGAGTTGGACAACTCGATTCAAAGAGCCTTGATACTCCAATCCGGCGGTCGCATCGCGCCCGAAGATCTGGTGTTCGAGGATGATCTCTACGGCAGCGACGGAATTTCGCCGGAGCCCGATTCATCCGCCGCCGACTCGCTGATGGGCGGCCTGCGGACCCACGAGGAAAAAATCATTCTGGATACGCTGAAGGAGCAGAACGGCAGCCGTAAATCGACTGCGGAGCGGCTGGGAATCAGCGAACGGACGCTCCGCTACAAGCTTGCCAAGATGCGCGAAGCCGGCCATCTGGCGGCCGTATAACGTTGGCGCGGATCATGCATTTATGGGCGTAGTGACAAAAAACGGGCATTACCATGAGCGAGCTCGATATCAATAAGGTTCTCACACAAATGCGCATCATGCGGGATCAGGCCCGCAGCACCGCATTGCCTACCGATAACGCGGTCGATTTTGGCACTTTGCTCAAGGATTCGATCGACAAGGTCAACGAAACTCAGCAGCAAGCCAACAAATTGGCGGAAGCGTTCGAGTCCGGCGCGACCGATGCCAATCTGTCGGAAGTGATGATCTCGCTGCAGAAAGCCAGTCTGTCGTTCCAGGCCATGGTACAGGTCAGGAACAAGCTTGTGGAGGCTTACAAGGACGTCATGAACATGCCCATGTAGTCCGGAAACGATAGCGCCAGATGGAACTCAGTCAAAGCGAAAGCAAAAACCTGGTGCCGGGCGGGCAAGCCGCGGTCGTCCAAAGCGAGAAATCGTCGCCGGTCCTCAGGACCTGGATGCGGATGCCGCGCGGCCGACAAATCGGCTTGATCGCCGCTCTCGCGTTCACGGTGGCGACGGCGATCGCCGTGCTGCTGTGGGCTAACAAAACCGAATATGCAACCTTGTTTTCCAACTTGGAGGAAAAGGAGGGCGGAGAAATCGTCGAAGCGTTGCAAAAACTCAACATACAACACCAGATCCAGCCGGCGACCGGCGCCATATTGGTTCCGGCCGATCAGGTCCATGCGGTGCGATTGAAACTGGCCGGGATGGGGTTGCCCAAGGAAAGCGGTACCGGCTTCGAACTGTTGGAAAAACAGTCGGGTTTTGGCGCTAGCCAAATGGTTGAGGGCGCGCGGTATCAACGCGCTTTGGAGGGAGAGATTGCCCGTTCGATCACCACCATTCGGAATGTCAAATCGGCCCGCGTTCATCTGGCCTTGCCGAAAGAATCGGTATTCGTGCGGCAAGCTAAAAAACCCAGTGCTTCCGTTATGGTCGAATTGCATTCGGGACGCGGCCTGGAGCCGGGACAAGTGGAGGCTATCGTCCATCTAGTGGCGTCCAGCGTGCCGCAGTTGGAACCCGGACAAGTTACGGTCGTCGATCAGCGGGGGCATCTGCTCAATGCCAAGGACAACGGCAATGACCTATATCCGAACGCCAAGCAATTCGACTACAAAAAGCAGGTCGAGGAGCATCTCATCGAGCGTATCGAAAACATCTTGAGCCCGGTGGTCGGCAGGGATGGGCTTCGCACCCAGGTCACCGCTGATATCGATTTCACCGTCACCGAGCGCACTCAGGAAGTCTACAACCCGGACCTGCCCGCCTTGCGCAGCGAACAGACCAACGAGGAACAAAACAAAGGCTCGGCAGTGCAGGGCGTGCCAGGAGCCCTGTCGAATCAGCCGCCGCCTGCCGGTATCGCGCCTGAAACAACTGGCGCAGCGCAACCCGGGCAAAACCCTTCGGAGCCTCCTCTCAGCACCGTCAAAAGCGCTACCCGAAATTACGAACTGGACAAGACCATCAGTCACTCCCGTCTAGGGGCGGGTGTCATCCGCCGCATCACCGCCGCGGTGGTAGTCGACTATCAGCACGTTCCACAAGGCGATAATGGGGTGACTCTCCAACCCTACAGCGAGGAAGATCTGACTCGTTTCGCCAATCTGGTGAAGGAGGCCGTAGGGTACGATGCCGCGCGCGGAGACCGGGTTACCGTAACCAACGCGGCCTTCCGCAGCGAGATCGAAACTTTGCCGGTTGCGCCGGTTTGGGAGCAGGATTGGTTTTGGTCGATCGTCAAGCAAGCGGGAGCAGCGCTAATCGTGCTCGTGCTGGTCTTCGGCGTACTTCGTCCGGCGGTGAAAGGCCTAGTGGGACGAGGCGAATCGTCCGGCGCCGATGCGAATGAGATAGCGGATTCGGCTACTAAAGATGGCGCGATCGTCGATGCCCGCGAGCCACGCGAAATCTCAAAGGAGAACGAGGACGAAGAGCTGTTGATGCTGGAAGCGCCCGAAAGTCATGAAAAGCGCGTGGTTTTCGCGCAGAGGGCAGTGGATCAGGATCCAAAGCGCGTCGCGCAGGTCATCAAGAACTGGATGAACGTGAATGGCTGAAGCAGAGTCGAGCAGATTGGACGGGCCGCAGAGGGCCGCGCTGTTCTTTCTGACGGTCGGGCAGGATAGGGCGGCGGAAGTGCTCAAGCACATGTCGCCGAAAGAGGTTCAGCAAATCGGTGCGGCCATGGCTGAGCTTCGCAACATCACCATGCCAATGGTGGAAGACGTCCTCGGGAAATTCGTGGACGATATCCGCAACCAGACCGCCCTGGGCGTGAATTCGGAAGAATATATCCGCAATCTCCTTACCCAGGCCTTGGGAGCCGACAAGGCCAGCAGCGTTTGTGACCGTATCCTGTTGGGCCGCAACAGCAAGGGCCTGGAACAACTCAAATGGATGGACCCACGCGCCATCGCCGATCTGATCCGGCTCGAACACCCGCAAATCATCGCGATCATCTTGTCTCTATTGGACAGCGACCAAGCCGCGGAAACCCTCGGCTATCTCCCTGAACGGGCGCGGCCGGACCTCATCATGCGCGTGGCTACGCTCACCGGCGTACAGCCGGCGGCCCTTCGCGAGCTTGACGACATCATGGAAAGACAGCTGAGCGGGAATGCGAATGTCAAATCGTCGACACTCGGCGGCATCGAAACCGCGGCCAATATTCTCAATTTTATCGAGAGCACCGTCGAAGCCTCGATCATGGAGCAGATCAGCGAAGTCAATCCGGACCTCAGCCAAAAGATCCAGGACAAGATGTTCGTATTCGACGATCTGGTCGATATCGATGATCGGGGCATCCAGACCTTGCTTCGCGAAGTGTCGACGGATTCGTTATTGCTCGCGCTGCGCGGCGCCGATGACGCGCTGAAAGAAAAGATTTTCAGCAACATGTCGCGCCGGGCGGCAGAGATGTTGCGCGACGATTTGGAGGCCGCGCCCCCGGCCCGCTTAAGCGAGGTGGAGGCCGCACAAAAGGATATTCTAGCCATTGCAAGGCGCATGGCGGAGGCCGGCGAACTCTCGTTAGGCGGTAGCGATGAGCTCATTTAAAGGCTTCTCCGCAGAGGAGCTCGCTTCACTCGAACCGTGGAAGCTGCCGGTCATGGGCGAACCCGAAGAGGAATGTCCCGTGGTCGTGGTCGAGGAGGAAACGGACTATCCGGCGATGCCCACGGCGGAAGAAATCGAAGCGATGCAGAAGCAAGCTTACGAGGAAGCCCGCGCCGCTGGATTCAAAGAGGGTTCGGAGCAAGGCTATCGGGACGGCCGCGAAGAAGGTTACCGCCAGGGATACAACGAAGGACGCGTAAACGCGGCGTCTTTGGCCCAGCGCTTACAGGAATTGATCGACTGCTTGAGCGAACCGCTGGCCGAAGTGGGCGATCGCGTCGAGCAGGAACTGGTCGCGTTGGCGATTGCCGTCGCGAAGCAGCTCATTCGGCGAGAGCTGAAAACCGAGCCCGGCGAAATCATTGCCGTGGTGCGCGAAGCCATGGCAATCCTTCCATCCAGTGCGCGGAAAATAGCGCTTCACTTGCATCCGGACGATGCGGAGCTGATTCGGTCTACACTCGCGCTGGACGAATTGGGGCCACGCTGGAAGGTCGTCGAAGATCCGCTCTTGACCCGTGGCGGCTGCCGGGTAACGACCGACACGTCTTACATCGACGCCACAGTCGAAAAACGCCTCGCATCGACAATCGCACGTTTATTCGGCGGCGAACGGGACGAGGATCGGTCATGACCAATCTCGCTCCGGCACCTAGACTCAAGGAATTGTGGGCCGCGAAACTGGCCAGTTACCGCGCGCGTCTCAACGAGCCGCCGGAATTGCTGGTGGAAGGCAAGCTGAGCCGTATGGTCGGCCTCACCCTTGAGGCAGTCGGCTGCCGAGCGGCCGTCGGAGCTCGTTGCCTGGTCAAGACAGCGCATGGAAACGGCGTGGAAGCGGAAGTTGTCGGTTTCGCAGGAGAGCGGATTTATTTGATGCCGACCGGCGATATCCAGGGTTTGGAGCCGGACTGCCGGGTCATACCGCTGACCAAAACCTCTTCCGTGCGAGTGGGCTTCGGTTTGCTCGGACGGGTGTTGGACGGGGCCGGCAAGCCATTGGACGGCAAGGGGCCTGTGCAGAGCGATTGCTCGATGCCGCTGACCGGGAGCGCGATCAATCCGCTGGCGCGGAAGCCGATCCGCGAGCCCTTGGATGTCGGGGTCCGCGCAATCAACGCCTTGCTCACTGTCGGCCGTGGACAGCGGCTCGGATTGTTTGCGGGAACGGGCGTTGGCAAGAGCAATCTGCTCGGCATGATGACCAAATACACGAATGCCGATGTAGTGGTGGTGGGCCTGATCGGCGAGCGGGGCAGAGAGGTTAACGAGTTCGTGCAGAAAATTCTGGGCGAAGAAGGACGCGCCAAGGCCGTCGTAATCGCAACCCCGGCGGATTACCCGCCTTTGATGCGCATGCACGGCGCTTTGTTGGCCACGAGCATAGCCGAGTTTTTTCGCAATCGAGGTCTCGATGTCCTGCTCTTGATGGATTCGCTGACCCGCTTTGCGCAGGCGCAACGCGAGATCGCTCTGGCGATCGACGAGCCGCCCGCCACCAAGGGCTATCCTCCCTCGGTATTCGCAAAACTGCCGCAACTCGTGGAGCGGGCGGGAAACGGGAACGAAGGGGAAGGGTCGATCACTGCCTTCTATACCGTGCTCGCCGAAGGCGACGATGCCAACGACCCCATCGCCGACGCGGCGCGCGGAATACTGGACGGCCATATCGTGCTGTCGCGTGCCTTGGCTGACTCCGGGCATTATCCTGCCATCGATATCGAAGCCTCGATCAGCCGCGTGATGACGGACATTGCCGATGATCGGCATATGCAACTTGCCAGGCGTCTAAAACGCCTATACTCCCTCTATCAACAAAATCGCGATCTGATCAGCGTGGGGGCCTATCACAAGGGATCCGATCCGCGTATCGATGAAGCCATCGCCATGAATCCAGGCATCATGAGTTTTCTGCAACAGGATCTGCACGAGGCGGTCGGCTTCGAACGAAGCCTCGACGATTTGGAAAAATTATTGGGCGCATCCGCGTAACGACATCCGGCATGCCTCACAACTTCAGAAAACGGGACTAAGGTATGAAACGATCGAAGCGCTTGAGCCCGGTTTTGGAGCTCGCCGAATCACGGGAGAAACAAATGGCTCAAATTTTGGGGGAAAGCCAAAAAAAGGTGGAATCCGCGCGGCGAAATCTCGATAGTCTCATGACGTTCCGCGACAATTATTCAGCCCAGTTTCAACGATCCGGAAACGCGGGCCTCGGAACTCGTCAGTTGATCGAGTACCGGATGTTTCTGGCCAAGATCAATACCGCAATCGCCGACCAAGAAAAGGCCGTTCATGCGGCGCAAGCAGAGCTTCAGAATCGCCAAGCCGAATGGGAAGCGGCGCGCAAGCGAAGTCTGGGCATCAAGAAAGTTTTCGAGCATTCGCTTAGGGAAGAGACGCGCATGGAGGAAAAGAAACAGCAAGCGGAGCAGGATGAGAGAGCGGGCCGCCGCTCAAGCGGCGGCACCTTGACCGTATTCATATGATTTCGATTCAGCATTCTGGCATTCGACTTGCTGACCATGGTCATGCGAACTCGGAATTTATGACATGAACATCAATACTTCTATTACTTCAGTGTCGGCCGCGCCGACTTCCATTCTTGAATTGGTCCAGCTTGTCGGCAATACCTCGCCGGAAAGCAAAGCGGACCCGGCCGCCTTTCTCGCGGCGCTGGTCAGGCAATTTGAAGCGATGAAGGGGAACACGGGATCCAATGGGACCGGAAAACGTCCTGAAATCGCCGCCGCGGAAACGAACGAAACAGGCGCGGATCCGCTGCAGGAGCTTCTCCAGTATGTATCCAATCTCGAAGCATTTTCCGATCGGCAGTTCCAAGACTATTCGGGTGCTGAAGTGCCCGGCGGCAACGGCTTGCCGGCGGAAGGCAATTCGTTGCCTAAGACCGTGCCGCCTGATGAGGATCTGGAGTCTGAAAACGAAAACCGTGCGGCCGATTCGCTGTTGGCGGCACTCGCCGCCCATGGGATTCCGTTGACGTCCTCTCAACAGGCGGAATCTTTAGGTTCTGAGAGTGCAGAAGCATTCACCTCGCAGGACGAACTCATTCATACGAGCCAAGAGCTCCGGACCAGCGAGTTAGCCGATCATGGTGAATCCCGTTCGGACGACAACCTTGGCGTAGGGCTGCGCGGCGAGCAATTCTTCTATCAATCCCAAGGCGAAGAAAAGGGGTTGACGCCTGCAGAAAAGGGCTTATCCGGAATGGCGTCATCTGGAGTGAAAGAGCCGGATGCGCTCCTGGCGCAATTGCTTACCGCTGAATCGGACGGTCAGGATTCGACCAAGCGTGGAGCCGGTGAAAGTCTCTTTTCGCAGTTCGACAAGTACATGTCACCGCCGACCGCCGTTCCCGCCGAGGGAGTCCAAAACTCGATCGAGACCGGTTTTCCGTTACAAGCGGTTCCTTCGGCATCTCAGCTCACCACGGTTGTTGCCAACGATTCGATACCGGCATTGGATAAGCCTTTGAATCAAGCTGGATGGCAGGAAGGACTGGGAGAACGCATCCTATGGATGACCGATAAAGGTCTGCAGACGGCCGAAATCAGGCTCAATCCTGCACACTTAGGACCTCTGGAAATCCGTATCCAGATCGATCAAGACCAAGCGACGGTCCATTTCGCGACCCATCACGCTTCAGTTCGGGAGGCCATCGAGGCCGCTGTACCCAAGCTACGCGAAATGCTCGGCGCTCAGGAGATTGCGCTGGCCGACATCAATGTAACGGCTCCGTCGGGATTGTCCGATGAAAGAGGGCAGCCCTTCGATTTCAATCAACAGTCAAGTTTTGGCGATCGGAGCCAGCCTTTTTCGGAGCATGTTTCGACTCAAGAGGAAAATGGCCCCACAGACTCAGATCGAGGCACGGCGGTTAACGGCTTACTCAACTTATACGCATGAATCTTATTGTGCCTTTGCCGTTACGCAACAAAGAAGGCCGAGTGTCGGTTGTGGGGACGTCGGCTCGGCTCAGAAAAATGTCGAGAATCCGATCCGCGATGCCGATCGATTCAAAGTATATTCACGGCTATCGTTCTCTCTCACAGCAATTCATTGACTTGTAAGCTCACGGCGATCGCATTACAATCGCTGATTCTGGTTGGCAGCTCAAAAGGCCGCCACTCCTTGCCTTACCGTCGTGTGCGGAAGGCTGTTTAACCCATAAGGAGCATACATGCGACATTATGAGATCGTTTTTATGGTTCATCCGGACCAAAGCGCGCAAGTCCCCGCCATGCTGGATCGTTATCGCACCATGATCGAGTCCAGTGATGGAAAAATCCATCGCCTGGAAGACTGGGGGCGTCGCCAATTGGCCTATCCCATCAATAAGGTTCATAAAGCACACTATGTGTTGATGAACATCGAATGCGACCAGCAGACCCTTGATGAACTGGAGAGCGGGTTCCGCTTTAATGATGCCGTTTTGCGCAGCTTGACGGTTCGTCGTGAAGAGCCGGTAACCGAACCCTCGCCGATGGCAAAAGCCGGCCAGTCCGAACCCGAAGCGGAACGAGGCGAAGAAGTCACCGCGAACGCCGACGAAGAGGGTGGCGACGAAGCCGAGGCTTCATCGGATACCTGAGGCTGCAAGCCAGTTTCAGGTCGCGTACGACAACCTTAATCAAGAAATAGGTCTTCTATGGTTCGCCAATTCAAGCGTAAGAAATATTGCAGATTTACCGCCGAGGGCGTTAAAGAGATCGATTACAAAGATCTCGACGTACTGAGGGAATATATCTCGGAGACAGGCAAAATCGTCCCGAGTCGGATTACGGGAACAAAGGGAAAATACCAAAGGCAACTCGCCACTGCTATCAAGCGGGCTCGTTTTTTGGCGCTGTTGCCGTATACCGACGCCCACAAATAAGTGAGTTTAGTTCCGGCGGAAGCGCGGCCTGATTATGCGCACGTTGGCCGCTTTTATCATGAGAGGAAGGGTGCAAGCCGTATTTGCGGCCTGCACCCTGGCTCTCGCATCTTGGGTCGTTCCGTTTCTTAGCCTATTAGCTGCGGCAGCCGTAGGCCTCCCCACACTGCGAAAAGGCGTATACGAGGGTGGCCTTATAATGGCGGCATCCATCGTGGTTTTGGGTGCTCTAGGCGGGGCTCTTATCGGCAGCATGGCCGATGCGGTTGGTTACGGGCTTCTCCTTTGGGTTCCGATGTGGCTAACAGCAGCGATTCTCCGAGAATCGGGCAAGCTATCGACCGCTTTGGGATTTGTGTCGATCATGGGCATTCTCATGGTGACCGCGGTCTATTGGCTTCATCCGGATCCTTCGTCCATTTGGATGGAAGGTTTGGAACGGTTTTTCAAACCGTTGATGGATGGCGCTTCTCCGGACTTGGATGCGGATCAGCTCTGGAACGACTTCTCGGCGGTGGCCGCACGTTACATGACCGGGATCGTGTCCGCTAGCCTGGTGATTAGCCTGATGCTGGGTTTATTGATCGCCCGATGGTGGCAATCAGCGCTTTTTAATCCGGGCGGATTCCGTTCAGAATTCATAGAACTCCGTATGCACGCGGCATTTCCCTATTCCGGGATAGGGGCGCTGATAGTCGCTGTTACGGCGAATGGAGGAATGGCGGAGCTCGCTTTGAATTTGAGCCTTCCGCTTTTCGCGCTATTTCTGTTGGTTGGCTTTTCGGTGCTTCACGCATTGGTATCCCGCAGCAAATCGTGGAAAGCTTGGCTAGTCGGAACTTATGTAGCGCTGTTATTCATTCCTTATATTATCGTGCCAATCGCATTAGTCGGGTTGAGCGACCTTTGGTTTGATTGGCGAGAAAGGCTATCGCCAAGCTGAGCTGAACTATTGCTGTCATTATTAGAACGCTAAAAACTATCGAGGCATTCGACGATGGAAATTATTCTTTTAGAAAAGATTGCGGGTCTAGGGAATCTCGGCGACAAAGTTGCCGTCAGACCCGGTTATGGCCGGAATTATTTGATTCCACAGGGCAAGGCGGTCGCGGCTACTGCCGAAAAATTGGCTGAGTTCGAGAAAAGACGTGCCGAGCTCGAGAAGAAAGCCGCTGCGGACTTGGCTGCGGCTCAAGCTCGAGCCGAGGCTATTGGTAAACTAGCCGTAAAGATCGCTCAGAAAGCGGGCGAAGAAGGACGGCTATATGGCTCCGTCGGCACAAAAGATATCGCCGAAGCAGTGACGGCCGCCGGCGTGAGCATTCAGAAACACGAAGTACGCTTACCGTCGGGCCCTATCCGCCAAGCGGGCGATTACGAGATCACCGTGCAGCTGCACGGCGATGTCGTAGCCAGTGTGGCGCTCTCGATTGTCCCTGAATAAAGCCGAAGCGCGTCCACATGGCCTGTAAAGCCATGTGGACCCTCGCCCCCTGCTAGCCTAGTGAGGCTAATCTACTCAGCGCTGTTCTATTTCCTTGCGCCAGCCATCCTTGCGCGCCTCTTCTGGCGGGCCCGTAAGGAGTCAACTTACTCCCAGCGCTGGCTCGAAAGGCTGGCCGTCTATGATTCCGAGCCGGAATCCGGCGTGATTTGGTTCCACGCCGTTTCCGTCGGCGAGGCCGAAGCCGCGTTTCCTCTGATTCGTGCGGTTAAAGATCGTTTTCCGGCAAGTACCATACTCGTTACGGCGACAACACCGACGGGTTCCGCGCGAATAAAAGATGTTTTAGGCGAAACAGCAAAGCATGTTTATTTGCCTTATGACTTACCCGATTGCGTAAATCGGTTTATCCGGCATTACAGTCCGATACTCGCGGTCGTGTTGGAGACGGAAATCTGGCCGAATCTATATCGCGTCTGCGGACTGCGAGACATACCCCTCGCCATTGTTAACGGTCGCCTATCCGAAAAGTCGGCGCGCGGTTACCTCAGGCTTCGTTCCCTAACGCGCGAAAGTTTATCTCACGTCCGGTTGATCGCCGCTCAGACACCGGAGGACGCCAGACGATACGTGGCGATCGGTGCCGATCCGAATTCCGTTGCCGTAACCGGCAACATCAAATTCGACACGGAACTCCCGACCGAAGCGCAAGATCGAGCCAAAGCTCTGCGAGACACGCTTTTCGGTAAACGCCCGATTTTTATCGCGGGTAGTACACACCCCGGCGAAGAAAGCCAAATTCTAAGCGCTTTCGACAGGCTTCGTAGCCAATTCCCTGAACTGTTACTGGTGCTCGCGCCACGACATCCCCACCGCATCGCCGATGTCGTTGCGGAGTGTGAAAAGATGGGCCTGGGGATCCGGCTCAGGAGTGAGAGTGAGCCTTGTGACGAATCCATCGACGTCTTCTTGCTCGACACACTGGGGGAATTGCGCGTTTTTTACGCCGCTTCCGATGTTGCCTTCGTCGGTGGCAGCTTGGCGCCCATCGGTGGCCACAATGTGCTCGAACCGGCCATTGCAGGGGTGCCGGTCTTGTTCGGCCCACACATGTTTAATTTCGCCGATATCGCTTGCAAGCTCAAAGAGAGCGGCGGAGGAATCGAAGTGAAGAACGTTGAAGAGTTAGCCCTTTGGACAGGGCGCCTGCTAACTGACGAATGTCTTCGTAGCGAGGTCGGCGAAAATGGGAAACGCTTCGTTTCGTCGAATCAGGGAGCTGTGGATCGAATAGTCGAACAACTCGGTTTGTTGATCAGCAATCCTTAGTTCAATCGCCCGCCAGCGGTGCCGGGCGCCCGATAAAATAGCCCTGTGCCATATCGACGCCCAACTCGCCGAGCGCAACAAGAGTAGCTTCGTTCTCCACGCCTTCGGCGATCACCTCGATATCGTTCCCATGGGCAAGTGTCGTGATAGCCGAGACGAAGGCTCGATCCTGCGGGTTATCGATTAGGTTGGTCACATAACTCTTGTCGATCTTCACGAATTTCACCGGTAGATGTCTCAAATAAGAGAAAGAAGCGAACCCCGCGCCGAAGTCGTCTATCGCGAAACGGAAGCCCAGAGTGGCGAGATCTTCCATGATTTCTTTTGCTGTACCGAAGTCGGCGATGGCGGCCGTCTCGGTGATCTCGAAGATTAATTGCTCGGGCTTTAACACGTTGTTTTTTAGGGCCGATTTTAAAGCCACCGTCCAATCGCGATTGGTCAACGCGGAGCCTGAAAGATTCACATGGACAGCTCCCGCGGGAGCCCGTTCAGCAAATTCGGTTAGCAATCGTATGTTTGCTTCAACGGCATAGCGGTCGATTTCGTTGATTAGACCCGTAAGCTGAGCGAATTCGAGAAACTCTGCTGGCGCGACCAATGAGCCGTCAATCCGTTTCAGACGTATTAATGATTCGAAAAAGCGGATTTCACGCCCCTTGATGACGGCAATCGGTTGATAATGAAATACGAGCCGGCGCGCCGTAAGCGCTTCCTGGATGGCCTGTTTCCACAACGTCCGTTCGCTGATACGCTGCTTGGATTGATCGTCATAAGAAAATAAATGGACCCGGCCGCGACCGCGATCTTTCGCTTGATACATCGCGAGATCGGCATTCGCCATGACCTCGTCCATCACGGTTCCATGCTCGGGAATCATGGCGATACCGATGCTTGCCGAAATCCGGAAGATTTTTTGCTGGATTTTGAGCGGTTGTTCGGTGAGTCTTTGATTCAGAAGATTGGCGAATGCCAATGCACCTTCCGCGGTCTGACTAGGCATGAGAATGGCGAACTCATCGCCTCCCAGTCTCGCTGCGATATCAGTCTTGCGCACGCGATTTTTCAGTTCCTGCGCGATTTTTCGAAGTAGGGCGTCACCGGCGAGATGCCCGCTGGTGTCATTGATGTCCTTGAAGTGGTCAAGATCAAAAAGAAGGATGGCGGCGCGCGTGCTGTTTCTATCCGCTTCGATAAATTGACGCTCCAATTCCTGTTGGAAACGGTGACGATTATATAGGCCGGTCAACGGGTCATGGTTCGCGAGCCAAATCATACGGTTTTCCGCTTCGACTCTATCCGTAACGTCGAGACC
>NZ_JBDIVO010000072.1:0-17541 GCF_039794385.1 Methylocaldum sp.
CTCAAGACATTTTGAAACACTTGCTTATTCTGGCTGCTTTTGCCGGGCTGGCAATAAGCTATGCGATTTGGCGATCGCGGCGGCGCTTGCCGCTTTTGATTAAAACAGTCGGCTCTTAACCACCGTGGAATCAAGCGTATTCATCAATCCCTCAATGCAGGAAATCTTCAAACAACTCGAACGGAACCTCGAACTTTGCCTTCGCAAGGATCGCTACCGCCTCGGAAAGAGGCTTTCACGTTTGCTGGCGGATATACGCCAAGACCAAGCCGCTACGGATCAGTTACAGGCACTTCAGGACTCGATTAACCAGTCCGTAGCACAAAGGCGGCTTCGAGCAGACGCCATTCCGGTACTTGATTATCCGCACGAACTTCCGGTTGTCGAACGGAAAGCAGAGATCCTCGCAAGCGTTCGCAATCATCAGGTCGTCGTCGTTTGCGGAGAAACGGGGTCGGGCAAAACGACCCAATTGCCGAAAATCTGTCTTGAGGCCGGCCGAGGCGTCTCCGGTTACATCGGTCACACCCAGCCTCGCCGCATCGCGGCCCGTACCGTTGCCGCTCGGATTGCCGAGGAGCTCAAACAGCCCTTGGGGCAGGCAGTCGGCTATAAGGTTCGATTCCAAGATCACACCCGGCCGGAAAGCTTGATCAAGCTGATGACCGACGGCATCCTGCTGGCCGAGACTCAGCACGATCGATTTCTCGACCAGTACGACACCTTGATCGTCGACGAGGCTCACGAGCGGAGCCTCAATATCGATTTTCTGCTCGGCTATCTCAAGTGGCTGATGCCCAAACGTCCGGACCTGAAGCTCATCATCACTTCCGCCACCATCGATCCAGAACGCTTCTCACAGCATTTTGGTCATGCGCCCATCATCAACGTCTCCGGTCGAACTTATCCGGTAGACATCCGTTATCGGCCGGTAGAAGTCGAGGAGGGCGACGAGACCGACCGCGCCGAGCAGACGGCTATACTCAACGCCGTGGACGAGCTGTGGCGGGAGCAGCCCGGGGATATTCTCATCTTCCTGAGCGGCGAGCGCGAAATTCGCGAAACCGCCGAGTCGCTGCGCAAACATCACCCGTCAAAATGTGAAATCCTGCCGCTGTACTCGCGTCTGTCCCAGTCCGAGCAGGAGCGGGTGTTCAAGCCTTCGGGTACGCGTCGCATCGTGCTGGCGACGAATGTGGCGGAAACTTCGCTCACCGTGCCCGGCATCCGCTCGGTTATCGATACGGGCTACGCGCGCATCAGTCGGTACAGTCACCGCAGCAAGCTGCAGCGACTGCCGATCGAGAAAGTCTCCCGTGCTTCGGCCAACCAGCGATCCGGCCGCTGCGGACGGGTCGGTCCGGGGACAGCGATTCGGTTGTATTCCGAACAGGATTTTCTCAACCGGCCCGAATTCACCGATCCGGAAATCCTCCGTACCAACCTGGCGGCAGTCATTCTGCAAATGCATGCCCTCAAGCTGGGAGATATATCCAAGTTCCCGTTTGTAGAACCGCCCGATTCGCGGTTGATTCGCGACGGTCTTCGAACCTTGCAAGAAGTCAACGCGCTGGACGAGCGCGGGCAGATCACGGATATCGGCCGCAAGCTCGCGAAGTTGCCCGTGGATCCCAAACTCGGGCGGATGCTGTTGGCCGGGGCGGACGAGCATTGCCTGAGCGAGATCGCAATCATCGTCGCTGCCCTGAGCGTGCCGGATCCCCGCGAGCGCCCCGCCGACCAGGCTTCGAATGCCGATCAGAAGCACGCCAAGTTCCGGGATGATGCGTCGGATTTCCTGTCCTTCTTGAAGCTATGGAACGAGTTCGAGGAACAGAAAAAGCATTTGTCGAAATCCAAGCTACGCCAATGGTGTCGGGACAACTTTCTGTCTTACGTGCGAATGACGGAATGGCACGATATCCACGCGCAAATCATGGAGGTGGTGAAGGGCGAGCTGGACTTGAAATTGAACCAGGCGCCGGGCGAATACGGCGAAATTCATAGGGCACTGCTTTCGGGTCTGCTGTCCAATGTCTGTCTCAAGCAGGAGCAGAACGAATATGTCGCGACGAGGGGTACCAAGCTGTTCATCCATCCCGGCTCTTTTCTGTTCAAGGCCAAACCCAAATGGATCATGTCGGCCGAGCAGGTGGAGACCACAAAAGTTTACGCCCGCACCGTGGCCAAGATCGAGCCGGAGTGGATCGAGAAGGTCGGCGCCCATCTCGTCAAGCAACAACACTACGATCCGCACTGGGAACGCAAGGCGGCACGCGCGGCGGTGCATGAGCGTACCACGCTGTTCGGACTCGTCATTCAGGCGGGACGCAAGATTCCGTACGAGAGGATCAATCCACAGGCGGCCCGCGAGATGTTCGTCCGCCACGCCCTGGTGCACATGGATTACGACAGCAAGGCCCCGTTTTTCCTGCACAATCTGAAACTTTTGGAAGAGGCTGATTATCTCCAGCACAAGGGCCGGCGCGCGGATTTGCTGGTGGACGAGGATTGGCTGTTCCGCTGGTTTGACGAGCGGATTCCGCAGGACGTGGTTAACGGCGTCACCTTCGAACGTTGGCGCAAGGCAGCGGAGGCGGGCAAACCCGATATTCTCAAACTCAGCCGAGACGACATTACCGCGAAGGAAGACAGTTCGCTGGATGCCAGGAATTTCCCCGATCACTTTCAGGTAGGGCCGTTGCGGTTTCAGTTGCAGTACCGATTCGAACCGGGACACGAGGACGACGGCGTCACGGCCATCGTGCCGTTGCATCTCCTGAACCAGCTCGATCCCGAGCCGTTCCGCTGGTTGGTTCCGGGGCTGCTCCGGGAGAAGACCATTGCTCTCATCAAGTCCCTGCCCAAGACTTTGCGTATCCATTTCGTGCCCGCACCGGACTACGCCGACCGGGCTTTGCCTATGCTGGATTACGGTCATGGTTCGTTCTGCGCCCAGCTTTCGTCGGCATTGAAAAAGACCGGCGGTATCGCCGTGTCGCCCGATTCCTTCCGAGAAGACGTGCTGCCGGCGCACCTTCGCATGAATTTCGCCGTAGTGGATGAATTCAATGCCGTCGTTGATCGTTCCCGCGATCTCAAGGAACTCAAGATCCGCCACTCCGCCGACGCCGGCAAGAACTTTCAGCAACTGGCTCGGCAGGCCTACCTGCATACCGGCTGCAAAAGTTGGAGTTTCGGTGAACTGCCTCAATGTTTCGACGGCCAACACGATGGCCAGACGATCTATGGCTTTCCAGCGGTGGTCGACGAAGGGGAGAACGTGGGCGTTAGGGTATTCGATACTCCGGAAGAAGCAGCGCGGCAGCAGGAACTGGGACTGGCACGCCTGTTCCGCTGCGCTTTGGCCAAGGAGCTCAAATATTTAAAAAAGAATCTTGCAGTCAATGCGCAAGCGGAGTTCTTATACCGGCAAGTGCCTGCGCATCCGTTCCTCTATTCCGAATTGAAAACCGGGCGCGAGCTGCGCGAGGATCTTTTGGACCGGCTCATGGGGACGTTGTTCTTGGAAGGGCAGCCAGATATCCGTAGCGCCGATCAATTCGAGAAGCGGCTTAGAGATCAGAAAACTGAGCTGGTCCTAAAGGCGGACGAAATGGCGCGCATAGCTCAGACCGTGCTTCAACTATATGGCGAGGTGCAGGCCAAACTGAAGACTAGGCCGGCCAATGCAGCCACGCAGGATATGCAGGAACAAGTGGGATTGCTTGTTTACGCGGGATTCTTGGTTACGACTCCCTATGCGCAGATCAAGGAAATGCCTCGTTACCTCAAGGCGATATTGCATCGTCTGGAGAAATCTGCGCAAGACTCTGTTCGCGACCAGAAGCAGTACAATGAGCTTGCGCCCCTTTGGGCGCGCTATTGGAACGTCATCAAGGCGGCCAAAGGGCGTTTGCTTCCTGAGCGCGACGCCTATCGCTGGAGCTTGGAAGAGTTCCGCGTTTCGCTCTTCGCTCAGATGTTAAAGACGCCGTATCCCGTGTCCGCGAAACGATTGGACGAGGCATGGAAACAGCTCGGGCCTCGGACGTGAGACCTTAGACCCGAAGTCGTTCGCGTTGGACTGGAATATCAGCCTCTTCGCCGGACATGCTGCATATCCAGGCAAGGTGGATACGGTGCAGGTAAGAGGCTGTGATTTGAATGCCGGAGAACGGTCTTAATGAATAAACGCATATGCAGCCGATCCATCGAAAGGAGCCAGTCATGAAAATAGGTACCGCACTGACACGTAGCGCCACGCGCGTCATGCTTCTGGGTAGCGGCGAACTCGGCAAGGAGGTCGCGATCGCTCTGCAACGCTACGGCGTCGAAGTCGTGGCCGTGGATCGTTATCCCAATGCGCCCGCCCAGCACGTGGCGCATTGTGCCCACATGATAGACATGACTGATGGAGAAGCTATAAAGCGACTAGTGGAAATGGAAAGACCGGACATCATCGTGCCGGAAATCGAGGCGATCGCCACGGACGCCTTGGCCGAGATTGAGCAGGCCGGTGCGGCGGCCGTGATTCCTACGGCACGCGCGGTCTGCTTGACCATGAATCGTGAGGGGATTCGCCGCCTTGCTGCGGAAGAGCTCGGTTTGCCCACCTCGCCCTATGCTTTTGCCGATTCTTTAGATTCGCTGAGGACAGCCGTTCAAACGATCGGCTATCCCTGCTTTGTCAAGCCCGTGATGTCCTCTTCGGGTAAAGGGCAATCGCTGCTGTGCAGCGAGGTCGATGTGGAAAAGGCTTGGGAATACGCGCAATCAGGAGGGCGAGTCAAGGATGCCAGAGTCATCGTAGAAGGCAAAATTGAATTCGATTACGAAATTACCTTGCTTACGGTGCGAGCCAGCGATGGCCACGGTGTAGAGGAGACTTATTTCTGCGAGCCTATCGGTCACCGGCAGGAACTTGGCGACTACGTAGAGAGTTGGCAGCCACAGCCCATGAGCGCAGTCGCTTTGACGGAGGCTAAACGCATCGCCACGGCGGTGACGGGGCGTCTCGGTGGGCGTGGTCTTTTCGGTGTGGAATTGTTCGTCAAAGGCGATCGGGTTTGGTTCAGCGAAGTCAGTCCGAGGCCTCATGACACGGGCATGGTTACCATGATCACCCAGGCGCAGAGCGAATTCGAGCTGCATGCCCGAGCCATACTGGGATTTCCCGTTTCGACCGGTCTCCGCAATCCGGGGGCCAGCGCTGTGATTTACGGCCAGATCGAAGGCGAGGGGATCGCGTTTGAGGGAGTCGGCGATGCGCTTTCCGTTCCCGAAACCGAAATCCGGCTGTTCGGCAAGCCGATTTCATATCCGCGCCGCCGAGTCGGCGTGGCTTTAGCCGCAGGTAACTCCATCGAAGAAGCCCGAGAACGAGCAAAAAAAGCGGCAGGATTGATCAAGCCCTTGCCGGGTTGATGTCTTGCGGAGCGAAGCGGCTCGCAGGTTTACCGCCCTGACGTTTTGACGCGGTAGGGGCAATGGCCTTGCCGAGTTGCAAAAAAACAGATTCGTGCAAAACTTTCGTCTGTCGATAGGGTGACGATCAACAGGCGGAAGAACGATGATTAGACCATCAAAAATAAGACGCTCGTTGGCACTTTTTTTCTTTCTTTGTTCGGGTTCGGCCGCTGCGGATGTTTACAAATATGTGGATAGCGCCGGACATGTTTTTTATACGGACAATCCGAAACACTCGGGCTATCAGCTGATCATCAAGTCGCCTGCCGCATTTTCGCTCTCTCGGACCTCGAAAAAATGGCCGACCGGCTCCAGATTCTCCGATAAAAATCGTAGACAATTTGCGTCATTGATCGATGCGGCAGCCAGCAAGTACAGCCTTGATCCGGCATTGCTGCATGCCGTTATCCGTGCCGAGTCTTCCTATAACCCCGGAGCAATATCCAGCAAAGGCGCTGTCGGTCTGATGCAGCTCATGCCCGAAACGGCCGCTCGCTACGGTGTTCGTGATCGCTATGATCCGAGCGAAAACATAGAAGGAGGTGCAAGGTACCTAAGCGAGCTGATCGACATGTTTCAATCCGACGTTAGACTCGCCGTTGCGGCTTACAATGCCGGGGAAAACAACGTCATCAAATATGGAAATAAGGTGCCTCCCTTTCAAGAAACTCAGGCGTATGTGACCCGAGTCCTCAATTATTACAACCGATTGAATTGATGTTTGCAGCCGAAACGCCGGAAGCCCTCGTCATGGGGGCACCTCAATTGGTATCCCCGCCAGTCGCGGTGGCGCGGATTTCGACCGTTCTCGAACGTGAAGACTTCACGATCGGAGAGGTCGCCGAAGCGATTGGTCAGGACCCCGCACTTGCGGCGCGGTTGCTGAAAATCGTCAATAGCTCTTACTACGGATTGTCGGGGCGTATCGAGACCATTACTCGTGCGGTTGGAATGGTCGGTGCCGACGCACTGTATGATTTGGCGCTGACAACCTCTGTCATTCATGGATTTCGCAACATCCCCGCTTGTCTAGTCAACATGAACGATTTTTGGTTGAACAGCCTCTATTGTGGCGTGATTGCGCGTCTGTTGGCCAAGGAAGCTTCCGTTTTGCATAGCGAGCGCTTGTTTGTTGCCGGGCTGTTGCATCGTATCGGTGCGCTGATTATCTACATGCGCTTGCCGGATAAGGCGAGGGAAATTCTTTTGGTTGCGGCAGGTGACGATCGGTTGATTCCGGGGTTGGAAAAGGAGCTGCTCGGGTTTACCTACGCCGAGATCGGTGCGGCATTAGCCAAGGCGTGGAAAATGCCATCGGCCTTGCGGGAAGGGATTCGTTGGCATTTGGAGCCCGAACGGGCCGAGGACTATCGTTTGGAGGCCAGCCTGTTATACCTCGCCAATCAACTGAAAACTGTGTCATTACTCGGCTTTCCGATCCAAGATGTGCTTAGGGCGATTCCTGATGAAGTCGCCTCTGCTATACGTTTGGACGAGACCCAAATAATAAATGTGATGTCCAAGGCAACCGAGAAACTCAGCGATACCGCTGCCGTGTTCATGCCTGATGTTTACGTGCGCCATTGATTCAGATTACCTGAACCCCGAAGCTTTCCAGTAGGCGGGCTAGCCTGATCAGTGGAAGCCCAACCAGTGCGTTGGGGTCTTCGCCTTCGAACCTTTCAAACAGCACGATGCCCAAGCCTTCGGACTTGAATCCTCCAGCACAATCGAAAGGCTGTTCTCGATCTACATAACGTTCGATTTCCTTGTCACTCAGTTCTCGAAAGTGAACCAAGCAGCGGTCGATTTCGGCTTTCATATCTCCCGTGGCGGTGTTTAGGACGCATACAGCGGTGTAAAACACAACGCATCGGCCGGAAGCCGCACGAAGTTGCCGGATGGCGTTATCACGAGTCATAGGTTTGACCAACTGTTTTCCGCATAGAACGGCTACTTGATCGGAGCCGATTATCAGGGCGTCGGGAAAACCGGGCGCCGCGGCAGCGGCTTTTTCCTGCGCTAGCCGCAGTGCTTGGCAATCCGGCTTTTCGTTGACTTTGGGCGTTTCGCTAATCCCTGGAGAGATCGAATCAAACTCAAGTCCCAGCTTTTTGAATAGGTCTTGGCGATAGGTCGAGCTGGATGCCAGAACAATTTTTGTCATGCGGTCGGATTTGAGTGAAGACTTAATGGGTCAAAAAGAGTTAAAGAAGCGATTTTGACAGCTTTTGACATTTCTCGATATCATTGCACGATTATGCTTGACCGTTTGCCGGATTTGATAGATCCATTAGAGTTCGCGGAAAAGAAGCGACGGATCGTCGGATCGATGCCTTTGAACACCATTTCTCGTATACAGGATATGGTGCTGAATGGTGAAGCTGAGGCGAAAGTCGATCTTGAATTTAAGAAAGAAGGCCGTCGTGCAATCGTTTCTGGTTGGGTGGAGGCCGATCTTAAGCTGGAGTGCCAATGTTGCCTGGGGCCTCTGGACTGGCCGGTGCACAGCGAAGTACACCTCGGCGTCGTCAGCTCCATTGATGAGGGGAATCTACTGCCCGAAACGCTTGAGCCCTTGCTTCTTGACGAAACGGGTGTGATTGATCTGGCGGATATAGTGGCGGATGAATTGCTGCTGGCTATTCCTGCAATTCCCCAGCATTCCCATTGTGCTTCGCCTAAGACAGAAACTACTAGTGTGGATTCCCGCGAGAATCCTTTCGCCGTGTTGGCGCAACTGAAAACTATTCGATAATAGGAGCTTTTAAATGGCCGTACAGCAAAATCGTAAGACACGTTCCAAGCGGGGTATGCGTCGTTCGCACGATGCTTTGAAAGCAAATGCGCTTTCCATCGAGCCTACCACGGGTGAAACGCATCTTCGGCATCACGTCAGCCCGGATGGGTATTATCGCGGGCGTAAGGTGATTGCGAGCAAAGAAGAATCTAGCGAAGAGTAGCTTTGATATTTGGATTGACTTCGGGAGCCGGAATCGATGCGGCTCCTTATCGTTGTTTCTGCTGAGTTTGCCGCTCGATTGACTAAACAAGAACTATGATTAAGAAGCCGACCATCGCTTTGGATGCCATGGGCGGCGATCACGGTCCCGCCGTGATCGTTCCGGCGGCTCTGGACAGTGCCGAAAGCAATCCTCACTTAAATTTGATTCTTGTAGGTGATGAAGCCGTATTGCGCCATCATCTGGGATCAGCGTTAGCACGTCTCAGTGACCGAATTCGCATTCATCACGCGTCTGAAACGGTGGAAATGCATGAGTCCCCGGCGAAGGCTCTCCGCGGCAAGAAGGATTCATCCATGCGAGTTGCCGTTGACCTGGTCAAGGAAGGCGTTGCCGATGCTTGCGTCAGTGCCGGAAATACCGGTGCGTTGATGGCGATCGCGAAATTCGTTCTCAAGACGATACCTGGGATCGATCGTCCGGCCATCATCTCTGCTGTTCCCTCCATGGGAGGACATACCCATGTACTGGATCTCGGGGCGAATGTGGATTGTTCGGCCGAGCACCTCTATCAATTCGCCGTAATGGGCTACGAGCTCGTGCGCGCGGTCGAGGATAAAGATCATCCGCGGGTGGGGTTGCTGAATATCGGCGAAGAAGAAATCAAGGGCAACGAGCAGGTTAAGGAGGCCGCAAAACTATTGGCTGGTGCCCACATCAATTTTATCGGCTACGTCGAAGGGAACGATCTCTACTCGGGTAACGTGGATATCGTCGTCACCGACGGCTTTGTCGGCAACGTGGCGCTCAAAACCAGCGAGGGTCTCGCCAAAATGATCAATCATTCAATCAAACAGGCATTCGGCAGGAATTTTTTCACCAAATTGGCCGGATTAGCGGCTATGCCGGTGCTCCATTCCTTTAAGAAGCAATTCGATCATCGGCGCTACAATGGAGCCTCCCTCTTGGGGTTGCGCGGCATCGTAATCAAGAGTCATGGTAACGCCGACCGTTTGGCTTTCGCGAATGCCATCGGCATTGCGGTGAAGGAGATTGAAAAGGCTGTTCCGACTCGTATCGGCGAGCGCATAGCGGAGATTTTCGCTGAGAGGAAGACCGCGTGAGACGGTACGCTCGGATTCTCGGAACCGGTGGCTATCTCCCCGAAACCATTCTCACCAACGAACAGATCGCTCAAACCGTCGATACATCGGATGCTTGGATCATCGAACGGACCGGTATTCGCGAGCGCCGCATCGCAGGAAAACATGAAACAGCCTCCAGCATGGCGGAGCGCGCTGCGCGTCAGGCTCTGGAGTCGGCAGAAATCGAACCGGGAACGATCGATCTCATCATCGTTGCAACTTGTACGCCGGATCGAGTTTTTCCCAGTACCGCTTGCCTGTTGCAACAGAGGTTAAATATCCGGGATTGCGCTGCATTCGACGTTCAGGCAGCATGCTCCGGTTTTATCTACGCGCTCAGTATCGCTGACCAGTATGTCAGGGCAGGAGCCGCCCGTCGGGTTCTCGTCGTAGGCAGCGAGGTAACCTCGCGGATCGTCGACTGGTCGGATCGTGCAACCTGCATTCTTTTCGGCGACGGTGCCGGGGCTGTCGTGCTGGAAGCGGCGGATGAGCCTGGAATCCTGAGCACACATATTCATTCCGATGGGCAATATCAGGATTTGCTGTACGTCCCCAACCCTAACGGTGCGGGGAGCGGTGAAGGCGACGAGCGATTCTTGAAGATGCAGGGTAACGAGGTATTCAAGATCGCCGTCAATACTCTGGGACGCATCGTGGACGAGACCTTGGCCGCCAACAATCTGCAGAAATCGGATATCCACTGGTTAGTCCCCCATCAAGCCAATATACGCATCATCGCCGCTACGGCAAAAAAACTGCATATGCCCATGGACCGCGTGGTGATGACCATCGAAAAACAAGGCAATACATCCGCGGCTTCGGTGCCGCTCGCTTTGAACGAAGCAATTCGCGACGGTCGAATTCAGCGAGGCCAGATGGTTTTGATGGAAGCTTTCGGTGGCGGTTTCGCTTGGGGCTCGGCCCTCATCCGGTACTAGGGGAGTTTATGTCTACGAATCTCGTCGACGAAGGTTTGGCGTTTCTTTTCCCGGGGCAAGGCTCCCAGTCCGTTGGGATGTTGTCGAAGCTAGCCGAGGTCCATACCGAAGTTGCGTCGACCTTTCAGGCCGCTTCAGAAGTGCTTGGCTACGATCTCTGGGATTTAGTGCGGAACGGTCCCGAAGAAAGACTTAATCTGACGCAGTGTACCCAGCCGGCTATGCTGGCCGCCGATGTTGCTGCCTGGCGAGTTTGGTCCAAACGGACTTCGGTAAGACCGGGCTGGATGGCCGGCCATAGCTTGGGCGAATATGCGGCATTGGTGTGTTCCGGCGCTTTGATTTTCGAGGATGCGGTTCGGCTTGTGGCCGAGCGCGGACGATTGATGCAGGAAGCGGTGCCTCCCGAAACCGGGGCGATGGCAGCTATTTTGGGATTGAACGACACCCAGGTCGTTGAGGTTTGCAGCAGAGCATCGACCGAAACGGAGATTGTCAAACCGGCCAATTTCAACGCTCCTGGGCAAATCGTGATTGCCGGTCATAAGGTTGCCGTGGAGCGGGCAGTTGAACTAGGCAAAGCGGAGGGCGCCAAGCGGGCCGTTCTCTTGCCGGTCAGCGTGCCGTCCCATTGTCCGTTAATGAGAAGCGCCGCTGAGAAATTTAGGCAAATGCTGTCCGACATAGCGGTAAAAATCCCTCCGATTGGAGTGCTGCATAACGTCGACGTCGCCTCCCATTCGGCTCCCGACGTGATTCGGGCCGTCTTGGAAAAGCAACTGTACAGCCCGGTTCGTTGGACCGATTCCATTCTGTTCATGTCTCAGCAGGGCGTCAGCCGGTTTGTCGAATGTGGTCCCGGTCGAGTTCTGACCGGTTTGAACAAGCGAATCGTCCCGGCGTGCAGAACCGAAGCGGTTTTTGATCCGGATTCCTTAATTAGAGCATTGGAGCTTGTTCAATGATGTCTAAATTCGCTGTTGTAACCGGGGCCAGTCGCGGTATCGGGCGTGCTATAGCTCTGCGTCTGGCGAAGGATGGTCATACCGTCATAGGTACGGCGACCACCGAGTCGGGGGCCAACGCCATCTCGGCGGCTTTGGCCGAAGGCGGATTTCGCGGCAAGGGCATGGTACTGGACGTGGCCGAGGCCGATTCGGTTGAGCGATTCTTCAAATCTGTGAACGAAGAGTTCGGCGCCCCGCTCATTTTGGTCAATAACGCCGGAATAACGCGAGACAACCTGCTGATGCGGATGAAAGACGAGGAATGGGATGACATCATCCGGACCAATTTGTCATCCGTTTACCGTATGTGTAAAGCCGGTTTGCGTGGAATGATGAAAGCCCGAGAGGGACGCATGATCAACATTACCTCCGTCGTCGGAGCGATGGGAAATGCAGGGCAAACCAATTATGCGGCCGCCAAGGCCGGTATCATCGGTTTTACCAAATCGCTCGCGAGAGAAGTTGGGTCACGGAATATCACCGTCAACGCCGTGGCGCCGGGATTCATCGATACCGACATGACGCGCGCGCTGCCTGAGGAAAGCCGTAAAGCGTTGCTGGATAACATCCCCTTGGCGCGATTAGGATCTGCGGATGAGGTGGCAGGCGTGGTGGCCTTTCTATGTTCGGATGACGCTGCTTACATCACGGGCGAAACCATACATGTCAACGGCGGCATGCACATGGCATGATCTCATGCATTTCCGGGACGCGTGCTTTCGCTAATGAATTGAGCGACCGACGTTTTCTTTTTAGAGAAAAGTCTTGTATTCACCCGGTTTCAAATTAAAATTTCCCGACTCACTAAAACCAGAGAAAACAGCTGAGGATATAAAACGATGAGTGATGTAGCAGAGCGTGTTAAGAAGATCGTGGCTGAGCAATTGGGCGTGAAAGAAGAAGTCTCCAATGAAGCTTCTTTCGTCGACGACCTCGGCGCCGATTCCTTGGACACGGTCGAACTGGTGATGGCCCTGGAAGAAGAATTTGAGTGTGAGATTCCCGACGAAGACGCGGAGAAGATCACCACTGTCCAGCAAGCGATAGACTACATCGAAAGCCACATCTGATTTGATCCTGCCGCCCCGCAAGGTTTTCGGCTTGGCGGGGCAGGATTGTCTTTGTCAATTTACACCCCGCTAAGGAATAAAGATTGAGTAGAAGGCGCGTGGTCGTTACCGGATTGGGCGCAGTATCGCCGGTCGGGTTAACGGTGACTGATTCCTGGGGAAACGTGCTTGACGGCAAAAGCGGCATCGCGCCCATCGAGCATTTCGACGTTTCCGATTTCTCGACCCGCTTTGGCGGGAGTGTCAGGGGATTCGATATCACCCGATATATTTCCGAAAAAGAAGCCAAAAAAATGGATGTTTTCATCCATTACGGGCTTGCGGCAGGCTGCGATGCGTTCGAAGACTCTGGACTGGACGTAGCCGAAGAAAATTCTGAACGTATCGGCGTGGCCATCGGTTCCGGCATCGGCGGTATCACGGGAATCGAGAGCGGACATAGCGCCTTTTTGAGAGGCGGACCGCGGAAAATTTCACCGTTCTTTGTGCCCAGCAACATCATCAACATGATATCGGGCAATGTATCCATCAAGTACGGATTGAAAGGCCCCAACTTCGCTATCGTTACCGCATGTACGACAGGCACTCATAATATCGGTGAGGCCGCCCGCGTGATTCAATACGGCGATGCTGATGTCATGATTGCCGGCGGTGCCGAAATGGCGACTTCGCCGACTTCCTTGGGAGGATTTGCGTCAGCACGGGCCTTGTCCCGCCGCAATGACGATCCGGTGCACGCCAGTCGTCCTTGGGACAAAGACCGGGATGGCTTCGTATTGAGCGACGGTGCGGGGGTCTTGGTGTTGGAGGAATTGGAACACGCCAAGCGGCGTGGTGCCAGGATTTATGCCGAACTGATCGGTTACGGCATGAGCGCCGATGCCTATCACATGACTCAGCCGCCGGAAGGTGGCGAGGGGGCGGCACGTTGCATGCGAAACGCGCTGAGGGACGCAGGCATCAACGCCGATCAAGTCGATTACATCAATGCTCATGGAACATCGACTCCAGCCGGGGATATCGCGGAAACCAGAGCGATCAAGACCGTGCTTGGAAATCATGCCTACAGTACTCCGATCAGCTCGACGAAATCCATGACCGGCCATATGCTGGGTGCTGCCGGTGGCATCGAGGCGATATTCTCGGTACTGGCGCTCAGAGATCAAGTCATTCCTCCAACCATCAATCTAGACAATCCGGACCCGGAATGCGATCTCGATTATGTTCCCCACACCGCGCGTGAGGCAAGGTTGGACATCGTCATGTCCAACTCTTTCGGCTTCGGTGGAACGAACGGCACTTTGATTTTCAAGAAGTACAACTAATTTCCGTTTGATAGCTCCAACTCTTCGTCAATAAAGGCTTAGAGTTGGACGTTCATATAGGCACGCATCAGCGTGCTTTTTGTTATCTTAAGACCAGGTTTTTTTGGGTTGGCCGATTAAGATGATGATGTGGGTTCGGCGTGTATGACGGCTCTAGTGAACGGCCAACCGACACGTTGTGTGGATTTGGCAGACCGTGGCTTCCAATACGGAGACGGGACATTCACCACGATTGCCGTCCGTCAAGGAGTCCCTTTGTTTTGGGCTTTGCACCTGGCTCGTCTGGAGCGCGACTGCCAAAGACTTCTCATTTCTTTTCCCGGGAGCGAATGTTTAGAGCCCGATGTACGGACACTCTGCATGACGCAGCTGGAAGGGGTGTTGAAGATACAAATCAGCCGAGGTATCGGAGGCCGCGGTTACCGACTGCCGCAACCGCAGCGGGTGACTCGGGTCCTGAGCATGCACCCCCTGCCCGAATATCCGCCCGAATTATGGAAAGTCGGTGTCGAGATACGGGTTTGCGGGAGCCGGTTGGGTATCAACCCCCGGCTGGCCGGCATCAAACACATGAATCGTCTGGAACAAATCCTTGCTCGTGCGGAGTGGGCTGCCGACGAGATTCGGGAAGGCATCATGCTGGATGCCGAGGGCTATGTCACCGAAGGCACGATGAGCAATGTTTTTCTGGTTAAGGACGGCACTCTGCACACGCCGAAAATCGACCGCTGCGGCGTCGCCGGGGTCATGCGTGGCATAACGATCGCGACGGCTCGGGAGAACGGGGTCGACTTCGTAGAGTCACGGGTTACGCTTGAGGAACTTTACGCTGCCGACGAGGTATTTTTAACAAACTGCGTAATTGGACTATGGCCCGTTCGCCGATGCGAGCATCGAACATATGGTATTGGGCCGATTACAGAAGAGATTGATCGATGGCTAAGGACGAAGGCGGAAAGCGAGTTGGCCGCAGCGTGCAACGGGCGATCGGGATTATCGTCATCGCTGCCAGTTTCCTGATCGGATGGTTGTGGATGGACTATCGAGCAGCGCTGGATAGGCCGCTAGGACTCGAGAGTCCAGCTTATTTCGAGATTGCTAAGGGCGACAGCCTGGCCCGCATAACAGCCAGACTTAAAGAGCAGGGAATTGTATCTAGCCCGGTATGGTTCAGATTTCGGGCCTATCTGGACGGTTCGGCCAGACATTTGAAGTATGGCGAGTACGAAATCCCGCCGGGGACGACGCTTCGGGAGCTACTGGCGCTGTTCGTCTCGGGCAAGGTCCGCCAGTACCCGATTACGCTTGTGGAAGGCTGGACATTCCGGCAAATTTTGAGCGCATTGGATCAAAGTCCCCCCCTAAAGAAACGTGCAACGGGTAAATCTCCCCAAGAGATCATGCAAATCATCGGGGCGCCCGATGAGCATCCGGAGGGACGTTTCTATCCGGACACTTATTTCGTGACCAAGGGCACCTCGGATATCGAGGTTCTCAAGCGGGCTTATCGAAAAATGCAGGGAGTACTGAACGAAGAATGGGCCAATCGTGCCGAAGGGACTACCTATGGTACGCCCTACGAATCATTGATCGTGGCTTCGATTGTGGAGAAGGAAACGGCCCGTTCGGATGAGCGTCCTCTTATTGCCGGCGTATTCACTCGACGTCTGGCCAAAGGTATGTTGCTGCAAACGGATCCGACGATCATTTATGGTCTGGGTGACAGCTTCACTGGAAATATCCGGAAGGAAGACTTGCTGAAAGATACGCCTTACAACACCTATGTTCGTTCGGGATTGCCGCCGACCCCCATCGCCAATCCGGGGCGCGATTCGATCCGCGCGGCCTTGCATCCCGCTGCGGGGGAGAGTTTGTATTTCGTCGCCCGCGGAGACGGCACTCACGTTTTTTCCGATAGTCTGGAAGAACATCGGCGCGCGGTCGAACAATTCCAAATGCGGCGACATGACTAGAGGAAAATTCATCACCCTCGAAGGCGGGGAGGGCGTAGGCAAAACCACCAATCTGGAGTTCATCCGAGATTATCTGCAAAGGCGTGGAATTAGATTTCTCGTGACCCGCGAACCTGGCGGCACCCCTATAGGTGAAGCCATCCGCCGGCTGGTGATCGATTCTCAAGGGATGTCGGCTCGGACTGAACTCTTGCTGATGTTCGCCGCCCGCGCCCAGCACATCGAAGAAATCATCGAGCCCGCTTTGGCCAAAGGCATCTGGATCGTTTGCGATCGGTTCACCGATGCTAGTTATGCGTACCAGGGCGGTGGGCGCGGCATCGATAACGCGGTCATTCGATTTCTTCAAGAATGGTTGCAGAAAGGGCTGGAACCCGATCTCACCCTTTTGTTCGACGCTCCCGTGGAAGTCGGCCTCCAACGGGCTAAAGGCAGAGGCCAACTGGACCGTTTCGAAACCGAACTGCCGGCTTTCTTTTCCCGGGTCAGGGAAACGTATTGCGATTTGGCCAGACAATGGCCTCACCGCATCAAGCTACTCGACGCGACTCAGCCGCTCGAGGACGTGCAGGCGGAAATCGCAAGGCATTTGGATTCTTTGCGTCAGACCTGATGGGAACGGCGTCCAGCGGCATTCTCTATCCTTGGCTCGATGAGCCATGGCAAAAGCTGAACGCTTATCTGGCCTCTCAGAGGCTGCCACAGGCTCTCTTGATTCACGGTGTTGACGGGATCGGGAAAACGTATCTGGCCGAGATTTTCGCCCAAAAGCTGC
This sequence comes from Methylocaldum sp., assembly GCF_039794385.1. Lineage (NCBI taxonomy): Bacteria > Pseudomonadati > Pseudomonadota > Gammaproteobacteria > Methylococcales > Methylococcaceae > Methylocaldum > Methylocaldum sp. The sequence goes on from NZ_JBDIVO010000072.1 coordinate 16,669, forward strand.
TTTGCAAGCACCCGGAAATCTTTGCCTGCGGCGATTGTGCCGGGTGCCGGTTGTTTCTAGCCGGAACCCACCCGGACTTCCTGAGGATAGAGCCTGCAGAGCGGGGAAAGCCTATCGCTGTGGACACGGTTCGGCACTTGATCGCGAACCTTTCGCTCAAGCCGCAGTACGGCGGCTACCGCATAGTCGTGTTTTGCGCGGCGCATCAATTGAACATCAGTGCAGCCAATGCCCTCCTGAAAACCTTGGAGGAACCGGGTGAAAATACGGTAATGCTATTGCTGACCGATATGCCTTCCGCCCTGCCGGCGACTATTTTCAGTCGTTGTCAGCGTTTGCCGATCGCGCTTCCGGACGATGCGGTCGCCGCTCGATGGCTGGAGGAGCAAGGAACCGGCGAAGCTACAGCCGTGTTGCTGGCCACTGCGAGGCATGCTCCATTAAAGGCGTTGGCGTTGGCCGAGTCAGACGTCGTGGAGCGCCGGAGGACGGCGTTTTCGGAGTACGTTGATGTGGCTTTGCGACGTCAAGAGCCAATAACTCTCGCGGAACGGTGGTCGACCTTGGCTTATGAGGATTTGGTCGACTGGATGGTTTCATGGACTATCGACTTAATCCGTCTCCGCAGCGTGCCGGACTCTCCGCGTTTGGATAACCCGGATTTGCGTCAGGGCTTGCAGGCCTTGGTCCGTCGACTACACTTGAAGAGCTTGTTCGGATTCCTCGACTTATTGCTGCAAGCAAAACGCGCGCTGAACGGTCAAGTCAACCGCCAGTTGCTTTTGGAGGAGCTTTTGATTCATTGGGCGCAACTCGGACAGTCGCCGCAAGCGGACTGGTATCTATCATGAGTGCAAGCGAAAACAAGGTACG
>NZ_JBDIVO010000073.1:0-17504 GCF_039794385.1 Methylocaldum sp.
TCGGGGCCGGTTCTGACAGGCGCGCGGAGAGCGTGTCAGGAAGCTGGCCGATCAGCACGCCGAGGCGATGGATGTTTTCGCGAATCCGGGTTTGAATCGGCGGAATCGTTGCCAGCGTGGAGTCCAATTGGGCCTTGGCGCGCGAGGTGTCCAGCTCCGTGCCGCGTCCGGCTTCCAGTCTGGCTTGAGTCAATTCCAAGGTCGCGGCCTGGTTGTCGGCGTTTTTTTGAGCGACGTCCAGTTGATTCTGCAGACCGCGCAACTCGAAGTAGTTAAGCGCTACCTCCGAAATGACGCTGACCAGCAGGTCGCGCAGATCGGCCTCCGCGGCATCCACCTCGGCATCACGCGCCTCGACGCTACGCCGTATCCTGCCGAAGAAGTCCACTTCCCAAAAAGCGTCGAAACCGACATTGAAGAGCTCGAGCTCGCGCGGCGCGAAGGTCCGGCGGTTCATGGCGTCGAAACTTCGCTTTTGCGTCGTGTAATTGGCGTGGCTCGTAATGGTCGGCAAGAGATCCAGCCCGGCTTCCAGGTAAAGGGCGCGCGCAACGCGGAGATTCGCCTCTGCCGCCTTCAGATCACGGTTGTTGCTCACTGCTCGGTCGATGAGGTCCGACAGAACCGGATCGTCGAACTGCTTCCACCAAGCCACTTCGATGCCGTCGCGTTTGAACTCGGGAAGCACGGCGTTGGCGAACTGCGCTCCGGGCGCCGCGTCCGGTTTCGTGTAGTCGGGACCGACTGCACAGGCGGAAAGAAGCGCAGCGATCATGATCGGGACGACATTGCGCGCGGACGCGCCCGAAAAACGATCGCGCCTTTCAAATCGCTCGGACTGGACGGAAGAGCAAGGTATAGACATATTTTTTTTGCGAAATTAGGGACTGTTATTCGGCGTGGAGTGAGTCTTGGTATCGGTAGGTTCGGGCGATGGCCGCTGACGGCGCTCGACCAGTCTCCGCATGACGACATAGAACACTGGAGTCAGCAACAGACCGAAGAACGTGACTCCCAGCATGCCGCTGAAGACGGCGGTGCCGAGTATCCGCCGTGATTCGGCACCGGCGCCGCTGGAAATGACCAGCGGGAATACGCCGAGAATGAAGGCGAAGGAGGTCATCAAAATGGGCCGAAGGCGGAGGCGCGCGGCTTCGATGGCGGCTTGATAGCGGTCCCTGCCCTTATCTTGAAGATTACGGGCGAACTCGACGATCAGGATCGCATTCTTGCTGGCCAATCCGACCAGAACGATAAAGCCAACCTGAGTGAAGATATTGTTGTCCATGCCGCGGAGCGATACGCCGGCCATAGAGCTCAAGAGGCACATGGGCACGATGAGAATGACGGCGAAGGGCAACGACCAGCTCTCGTACTGCGCAGCCAGGGCAAGAAACACGAAGATCACGCTCAGCGGAAATATGATCATGGCGGTATTGCCCGCGAGAATCTGCTGAAGGCTGAGTTCGGTCCATTCGTAGCCCATGGTGAGCGGGAGCTCTTGATTCACCACCTTTTCCATCAAGGCGATGGCTTGGCCGGAACTGACGCCGGGCAAGGTGCTGCCGTTGATTTCCGCCGACGGATACATGTTGTAGTGCGCCACCTTGTCCGGACCCACCGTTTCGCGAATATCGACCAGGGTACCCAGCGGAACCATATCGCCGTTCCGGTTGCGGGTCTTGAGATTGGCGATATCCGAAGGCCTCAGTCTGAACTGCGAATCGGCCTGCGCCGTGACCTGGTAAGTTCTGCCGAACCGGTTGAAATCGTTGACGTACAGCGAGCCGAGATAAATCTGGAGCGTGTCGAAGACGCTGCCCAAAGGAACATCATACGACTTGGCCTGAGTCCGGTTTACGTCCACGTAGACTTGCGGCACGCTGGACCGGAATGTCGTAAATAAGCCGACCAATCCGGGTTGCTGGTTGCCCTTGGCAACGACTTCGCTCGCGATACGTTGCAATTCGTCCGGGCCGACGTTGGCGCGGTCCTGGATTTGCAGCTTGAAGCCGCCCACCGAACTGAGGCCGCGAACCGGCGGAGGAGAGAACACCGCGATATGAGCGTCCTCTATCCCCGAGAGATTCTGGCGCAGCTTGTTTATGATCGCTTCCGCGGAAAGTTCCGGATGGCCGGCGCGGTCGTCGAACGGGGCGAGACGGGCGAACATGGTGCCGGCGTTGGACTGGCTGGCTCCGGCCAGCACCGAATATCCAGCGTATGCGTTGACATGCGAGATGCCCTCGGTTTTCAGGATGATGTCCGTGGCGCGCTTGATCACCGCGTCGGTACGTTCCAGCGAGGCGGCATCGGGGAGCTGTGCGTACAGAATGAGATAGCCTTGATCCTGTTGAGGGATGAACCCGGTCGGCACCTTGGAGAAAGCCAGAAAATTGAGTCCGTTGAGCACGACATAGAGCACCAGAACCACACTTGTGATGCGGATCAGTCGGCCGACCAGTCGTGAATAGCCCTCGCTGAAGGCGCCGAAAATCCGGTTGAAGCCGCGGAAAAACCAGCCGAAGAGCCGGTCGAACAGGCGCGTGAACCAATCTTTGTCACCGTGGGCCCGGTCCAGAAGCAGGGCGCAGAGAGCCGGACTCAAGGTGAGCGAGTTGAATGTGGAAATGACCGTGGACACCGAAATGGTCAGGGCGAACTGCTTGTAGAAAGCCCCGGACACGCCGGTAATGAAGGCCGTCGGTACGAACACCGCAACCAACACCAATGAGGTTGCGATGATGGGACCGACGACTTCTTCCATGGCGCGCCGGGTCGCTTCCCGTGCCCTGAGGCCGAGTGCGATGTTCCGTTCGACGTTCTCGACCACGACGATGGCGTCGTCTACCACGATACCGATGGCGAGAACCAGTCCGAACAAAGAAAGCGTGTTCAGCGAGAGTCCCATGGCCGCCATGACCGCGAAGGTGCCGATGAGCGACACCGGTACCGCCAGGAGCGGGATGATGGTGGCCCGCCAATTCTGTAGGAATATCAGTACGACGACGACGACCAGCAGAATGGCTTCGAAGAGGGTCTCTACGACGGCAGCGATGGATTGGGTGACGAACACCACGGTGTCATAGACGAGCAGGTAATCGAGCCCCTCCGGAAAGCGCTGCTTGAGCTTCTCCATGGCTTCCACTACCGCTTTCTTGGTCTCGATCGCGTTGGATCCCGGCAGTTGGAAAATAGCCACGCCTACCGTTGCTTTCCCGTCGAGGTTGAGCGACGAACTGTAATCTTTAGCCCCCAGTTCGATCCGTGCTACGTCCTTGAGTCGTGTCACCTGGCCGTCTTTTCCGGTCTTGATGATGATGTCGCCGAACTGGCTTTCATCCGTCAGCCGGCCCATGGTGGTAACGGTAAGCTGAAATTCGATTCCTCCCGGCGTAGGCGGTTGCCCGACGACACCGGCTGCCACTTGGATGTTCTGCTCGCGTATAGCCTGTACCACGTCGGTGGACGTCAGATTGCGGGCGGCTACCTTTTCCGGGTCCAGCCAGATCCGCATGCTGTATTCGCGGCCGCCGAACAGCACGATGTCGCCTACGCCGGGCAGGCGAGCCAGCACATCCCGGATTTGCAGCAGCGCGTAATTGCTGAGATACACGCTGTCGTAGCGCCCGTCGGGGGAAATCAGGTTCACCACCAGGCTCAAGTCCGGACTGCGTTTGCGCACGGTGATGCCTTGCCGGCGCACTTCTTCCGGCAGCCTCGGCTCGGCCAAAGCCACCCGGTTCTGGACCAGCACCTGCGATTTGTCGAGATCGGTGCCCGGTTTGAACGTGATGGTCAACTGCATCACGCCGTCGTTGGTGGACTGGGACGACATGTACAGCATGTCCTCGACGCCGTTGACCTCCTGTTCGATGGGAGTCGCCACCGTTTCGGCCAGCACTTTCGCATTGGCGCCCGGATAGGTCGCGCGCACGACGACGTTGGGCGGTGCGATCTCGGGGTATTGGGCGATGGGCAGCGCAAGCGACGCCAGCCCTCCGACGAGAACGATGAGAATCGAAAGAACCGACGCGAAGATAGGGCGGTCGATGAAAAAGTGAGTAAATCTCGTCATGGCCGGACGTCGTGTCTCCGATTAAGTACCGTCGGTCTCTGAAAGCGTGACTCGCTCCGCCTCAATTTTGGTGCCGGGACGTATTTTTTGAATGCCTTCGATGATTACCCACTCGCCAGGCTGCAAACCTTCCGATATCACCCGCATCTGGCCGGCGGCAGTGCCCGGTACGATCCGACGGTATTCGGCCGAGCCATCGTCTTTCGCGATCCAGACGAACTTCTGGCCTTGATCGGTGCCGATGGCTCTGTCGGGAACCAGAAGGCCTTGATAAGGTGGGCTTCCGGGCACGCGAAGCCGAGCGAAGAATCCGGGACTCAGGAGTTCGTTGGGATTGCTGAAAACGCCTCGGGCGCGCAAGGTGCCGGTGCTCGGATCCATGCGCGGCTCGATGTAATCGATGTAACCCTGATGAGGAAATTCGGACTCGTCGAGCAGGGCCAATTTCGCTGGAATTCGAGTTTCGCGAGCGCTCGTCCGTTTCCCGGCTTCGGCCAAGCGCCTGTATTTAAGGACCGCCCGTTCGTCTGCGTCGACATAAACGTAAACCGGATCGATGGATACAATGATCGTCAGCAAAGTCCCGCCGCCGCCGCCGCCGCTGACCAAGTTGCCCGGGGTGACAAGCTCGCGTGCGATTCGCCCGCCGATAGGCGCTCGCACCTCGGTGAATTCCAGGTTCAACCTGGCTGTCTGAGCAGCCGCCTCGGCCGCACGAACGGCGGCGATGGCTTCACGCTGACCCTTGCTGCGGGCGTCGTATTCTTCTTCGGAAATGGCCTTGGCCCGTCTTAGATGCTCCGCCCGCTGCAAGTCGTTTTTGGCAAGTTCGAGCCGAGCCTTGGCCCGTTCGAGTTCTCCCTCCGCCCGGTTCAGCTCGGCCCGATAAGGTCTCGGATCGATGACAAACAATAAATCGCCCTTTTTTACCTTGTCGCCAGCCTTGAAGTTCACTCTGTCCAGATAGCCGTCGACTCTCGCACGGACTTCCACGGTTTCCATCGCTTCTATGCGTCCGGTGTACTCGTCCCATTCCAAGACTTCCTTTTGTAGCGGTTGGGCGACTTTGACTTTCACCGGCGGCATTTGACTCTCGGCCGCTTGGTTTTCCGAGCGGTTGCTACAGCCGAAGAGCTGTACGATCAGCGCTGCGCAAAGGAGGAGCCACAGCGCGATGCGGCGAAAAGTAGTGCGGGGAGAAGTTCGGTATGACGAACGGCATGCTCTAGCGGCAGCAAACGAAACTAGCATAAGTTTGGCGTATTAAGAGGGAGCGATCGGGAGTAGCGACACGGCACGAAAAGAAAGGGTAAGATATCGTTTCATTATTCTCGCTAAACTGGACGACTGTGTCCATCTATTAAAGTGAAAAGTAACGATAATGAATCGAATAGGCCGACCTAGGAAGGGTGAATCTGCCATCCGCCGCGATCAACTTCTGGATCATGCACTTCGGCTATTTGTAGAGCGAGGCTACGGCAATGTAAGCCTGGAAACTATCGCCCGCGAGGCTCGCGTGTCTCTCCGTACCATTTATCGATACTTTGGCGGTAAGGCAGATTTATTCGGGGCGGTCATTCGCCACTATAGCGATCTGTTGGTGGCGACGTTGCCGTTAGAGCAAGCCTTGGCCAAACCGTTGGAGGAAACACTGATCGTGTTCGGAAAGCATTTTCTTTTTCGGCTTTCCCGTCCGGAAATCATTCGCTTGCGTGCGCAATTGATCGCCGAGGCACATCAATTTCCGGAGCTTGCAGCGGAGTTTTATGAGCAGGGACCGCAGCGGACGCTGGATCGGCTCGCGAAGTTTTTCGGCATGCATCAGCAAGTAGGTCATGTGGTCGCCATGGATCCGGCATTTTTAGCCGGACAGTTTGTCAACGCACTCCGCGGCGAGCGCTTCCAGCGACAACAACTAGGCTTGGAGAGCGCTCCTACCGAAGATGAGGTCGAGCATTGGACAGAACAAGTGGTGAAATTATTCCTGCGGGGCTGTTTAAACAGAACGGACGCAGGTTGATCGGCCGAGACAATGCGGTACAGCTCCGCTTATCGAGCTGGGGGCGCTTTTCATACTGTTCATTGCTTGGTGAATGGAGCAAAAAATAAAGCTGCCTTTTCAAGCAGCTTAGAGAGGAGGTAGGTAATGGGATTCGATGTCAAAAATAGGCGCGATAGTGGTCAGTTTTGATGCTCGTCTTGCTATATTCCGCCATCGCGTACACTTTAAGAAGCTTCATCGCGTTTTGTTCGCCGTACCATTGCCCGGTCATCGGGTCTTGCCATTCGATTCGATAACTTTCGCTGCCGGATTGCCTTCGCCGTTTCCAGCCGCATCCCCAGAGCATGAAGACGGTTAGAAAGCGTTCCAGAAAAACTCTTAGCGATGTTTTCATGAGTGTCCCTCACTGCGATGATGGTGAAGCCAACTTCTGAGTGGTCACGGTCACTCCGCGTTTTGGAAATGCCTTTGCCAGTAGAAAATCACGCTTATTCATCTTTAAGCAGAATTCATGCCATTGATCGAGGGCGTTAATTCGCTCGAAAATTCATCAAAATGATGGTCGAAATTTCGATTTCTTTCCCGAGAGGTGCAAATCGAAAAGATATTGCACCAAGATGTGGCTTTTTCAGCGGTTTGAGGCGATTCTAATGTTGCGGTCCCGCCGTTTAGGGAAGCGCGTTGACATGGCAACAGCAGGATTAAAGAATTTGGGATACTTTAATGAGTCATGCTAGATCAGTTTGTTGTGATAAGGGGTCAGCTTGACGGCACAGGGGTGAGCATCGTGAGAAATGCAATTATCTTCGGCGGATTTTCGTTGGTGGTTTCTTCTGTAGGTTGGGCTGGCGACGACCCACGGTATCCGGCCTATGATTTCGAGCCCAAAGTGATCATTTCGGCGCCCGAAGGGGCAACGGGTGATTCATCGAAAGCAGAAATTCCGGAGCCGGATCCGAGATACCCAGCGGCTTACTTCGAACCGAAAGTGATCATACCGGCGTCCGAAGAGGCGGAAAAAAAAGTTCCGGAGGAGAGCCCGCAACCGGATCCTCGATATCCAGCCTATCACTTTGAGCCGAAAGTCATTTATCAGGAGAAATAGGCGACCGATAAAAGACCGAGACTCGGCGATTGCCGTTTAAGCGGCGAGCGGCCGCGCCAGTCGTCGGCCAAGCCGGTCGCCACTTTAGGATGCCCCGGTCTCGGTTGACCGGGCGCTATCCACGCAAGCCGAGAAGGCGGAGCGATCATAAATTTTTCGTGGGCGTAGTTTTTTGCCGCTTCGGCAGTGATTATCGCTGCGGCTCAGTACGGGTACGGATAAGTGCGGGGCTGCTGTTCGCCATACGGAGAGGGGTGGTACCCATCGTTGTAACTGCTGTAACCGGGCTGACGGTTGTAGTAAGACTCGCGTTTTTTCTTCTGGTCCATGTAATAGCCAGCTGCTCCGCCGACGACGGCCCCGACCGCGCCGCCCACGAGCGCACCTCGTCCGCCATCGTCGGCGGCATGTCCTAGCAATGCGCCGCCGGCAGCACCGATTGCGGCACCGGTGACCGTATTGCGATACGCATAATCGCCATGGTTGTGATATCCGGTAGACGCACAGCCCGTTAGCGCAATCGTAAAGGCCAGCACCATTAACCTATTTCTTAGCTTGTTCACGGCATTCGCTCCTTTTCTGAGAAGGCGCGATTAGTATTGTTCCGGTTTCCTGAACGGAGGCTGAACACCGCAGCTCCGTCGAGAAAGACCAGGACTGCGGAGGCGGAAGCCCGCAATGAAGATGTTTTCGTTCAGTCGAGCCAACCGAAGGTTCGTTCGACCGCCTTGCTCCAGCCGGCATAGAGCCGCTCCCGAGTCTCGGCCGTCATTCGCGGTTGCCATTCCTTGTCTTTTCGCCATAAGTCGCGCAGTTCCTTGATGTCGGTCCAAAAGCCAACAGCGAGACCGGCTGCGTACGCTGCTCCGAGTGCCGTCGTTTCGGTCACGATGGGGCGAATAACCGGAGTGCCGAGTATGTCGGATTGGAATTGCATGAGGGTCTCGTTGACGACCATGCCGCCGTCCACTTTGAGAGCATCCAGATTCAGGCCCGTCTCCTGCCGCATCGCGTCAACGATGTCGCGGGTCTGATAGGCCGTGGCCTCCAGTGCGGCTCGGGCAAAGTGGCCCTTGTTCACGTAGCGGGTCAGCCCGATTACGATTCCCCGTGCGTCGCTGCGCCAGTAGGGCGCGAATAGGCCGGAGAAAGCCGGGACGATATAGATGCCGCCGTTGTCCTCGACGGTATTGGCCAGCGACTCGACTTCCGCGGAGGTCCGAATGAGTTCCAGATTATCCCTGAGCCACTGCACGAGAGCTCCTGTGACCGCTATCGAGCCTTCAAGCGCGAAGATTGGAGCTGCGCCGCCGAGTTGGTACGCTACTGTCGTGATGAGCCCATGGCGGGATTGCACCGGCTTAAGGCCGGTGTTCAGAAGCATGAAGCATCCGGTTCCATAGGTGTTTTTTGCTTCCCCCTCGGCGAAACAGGTTTGCCCGAATAAGGCGGCTTGTTGATCGCCTAAAATACCTGCGACCGGAACGCCGGCGAGTGCCCCTTGGGCGACGCCGTAAATTTCGGATGAAGAACGGATCGTCGGCAGGATGGAAGCGGGTATATTCATGGCGGCGAGCAGTTCTTCGTCCCATGCCAGGGTTTCAAGATTCATCAACAGCGTGCGCGAGGCGTTGCTTACGTCGGTGACATGTGCGCCGCCCTCCTTACCGCCGGTTAGGCTCCAAACCAGCCAGCTGTCGATCGTGCCGCACAGCAACTCGCCGCGTTCGGCCTGAATCCTGGCCTCTTCTACGTTATCCAACAGCCATTGAAGTTTGGGCCCCGAAAAATAGGTGGCGATCGGCAGTCCGGTTCTTGCGCGAAATCTATCCTGTCCGCCTTCGATGGCAAGCCGCTCGCAAATTTCGGCGCTGCGCGTATCTTGCCAAACGATGGCGGGATATACCGGTTTCCCGGTGATTTTATCCCAGACGACAAGCGTTTCGCGCTGATTAGTCACTCCGAGAGCTACGATTTCATCGGCTTCGACTTCCGCTTTTCGCAAGGCCTCTACGACCACCGCTTGGGCGTTTCGCCAGATTTCCAGCGGATCGTGTTCAACCCAGCCGGGCCTAGGGTAGAACTGCCGGTGCTCGGCTTGAGCCATCGCTCCCGCACGTCCGGTGTGATCGAAGAGAATGCACCGAGTACTGCTGGTGCCTTGATCGATGACGGCGATATAACGGGGCATGGTGTGACTTCAAAAATAGTTGGCTTCCGGGATGCGTGCCTGATGCCACATCCCGTGATTGCCTACCTATCACGGCCTCATCATGCGGGCAAGTAAAATTTGAAGGATGCCGAACGGAAATCCGCGAGTAAAAGAGGCCGATCGAAAGAAACGCTATCGACGCTTCGGTCATTTTTCCAATCCAAACCGGCCCATAAAGTCAGCCTACCCGGTTTGCCTAATCAATTGATAAGGATTATCATTTAGCTTTCTGAAAAACCGTAGCAATCGCGCGGTTGACTTACTTCTTCGAACTTGAGAGGACCGAACATCATGCAGAACAGGACTTACTCGGGCCGGTTTGTCGTTTTAAGCGCACTTTTGATGGTTTGCGGCTCGGTTTCGGCGGCTGAGACCTATACGCTGATCATTAAGGAGCATCGTTTCGAACCGGCAGAGCTCGAGGTGCCTGCAGGCCAGAAGATCAAACTGGTCGTGAAAAATGAAGACCCGACGCCGGAGGAATTCGAGAGTCGATCCTTGAAGAGGGAAAAGATCATTCCAGGCAAGAGTCAGGTCACCGTATCGATCGGTCCACTTGATCCGGGTACGTATGATTTTTTTGGCGAATTTCATGAGGAATCCGCCAAAGGGCACATCGTTGCAAAATAAAGCGGTATTGGTCAGAACATGTTAGCCACTGCACTCATCGTATTCCGAGAGGTCATCGAGGCCGCACTGGTGATCAGTATCGTCATGGCGGCCAGCCGCGGCGTTGCCGCTCGCAGTTGGTGGATATGGAGCGGCGTCGGAGGCGGGCTTATAGGCGCCTGCGTGGTTGCGGGTTTTGCCGATACCCTCGCGGAAGCGGCATCGGGTGTCGGGCAGGATCTTTTCAACGCGGCCGTGTTGTTTACCGCGGTCGCGATGCTCGGTTGGCACAATATCTGGATGCAGCGTCACGGGCGAGAGCTCGCCCAGGCGATGAGCCAGGTCGGAAAAGCCGTGCTGTCGGGCGACCGGCCGCTCTATGCTCTGGCAGTCGTGGTGGGGCTCGCGGTGCTACGGGAAGGCTCGGAGGTCGTTCTCTTTTTATATGGGATCGCGTCAGCAGACGGAAGCCATACGGGATCGATGCTGACGGGCGGAGTCGTCGGCATTTCGCTCGGCACAGCCGTGGGCTTGGCGATGTATTATGGTTTGCTTCGTATTCCTACGCGTTATCTATTCAAGGTTACCAGTTGGCTTATTTTATTTTTGGCCGCCGGCCTGGCTTCTCAGGGAGCGGCCTATCTGGTGCAGGCCGATCTGCTTCCGCCTTTGGGTCACGAGGTGTGGAATACCTCCAATTGGTTGTCCGAAGACAGTTTGATCGGTCAAGTCTTGCATACTCTGTTGGGTTACGTGTCCCGTCCGGACGGCGTGCAAATCCTGTTTTATCTCGCGACGCTCGCCACTATCGCAAGTTTGATGCGGGTATTCGGCGACAGACCGGCACGGCCGGCCGGACACTGACGAGCGTCTCCGAGACCAAACCCGCAGCGATGTCGATTAGGCTGCGGCCTTGTGCGTAGGCACTAAAGGCGATTGAATACCCGGCATGGTAAAGCAGTCGCCCGGTGAGTCATTCACGCCGTCTATCGAAAAAAGGACAGTATCCGGCCGTTATATTCTCGTGCTGAAGGGGGGCTGGAATTTGCGCGGCCTGTCGGCGGAGGGGGCGCGTCTTCGCGAACAGCTTCAGGTCTATGCCCGCGATGAAGCAAGCGAGTGGGACATCCGCGAAGTTGCCGCCTTGGACAGTGCGGGGGCATTTTTGCTTTGGCGAGCCTGGGGTGGGCAGTTGCCAGGCAAGGTCTATTTGCGCCCCGAGCAGGAGTCTACGTTCATCCGGTTGCAGAACTGGTCTGCAACCTCCTTCGGGCCGATAGTCCGGCATGCGAAACCGGTCGGCGAGCGCGTTCGAAGCTTCTTTTCCGTTGGAACCGAACATTTAAGGGCGCTTGTCTCGATACTCGGACAATTGATCTTGGATGTGGGGCATGTGCTGCGCCATCCTCGGGACGTGCCGTGGCGGGAAATCTCGGCGGCGATTCATGAGACCGGGGGACGTGCGTTGGGCATTACCGCTTTGGTCGGGTTTCTCATCGGAATCGTGGTTAGCTACCTCTCGTCCCTGCAATTACAAACCTTCGGCGCTCAAATCTACATCGTCAACATACTCGGGCTGAGCATTATCCGAGAACTCGGTCCACTGCTTGCAGCCATTCTCGTGGCGGGACGCTCGGGATCGGCCATGACCGCGCGTATCGGTGTGATGCGAGTCACTCAGGAATTGGATGCGCTCGAAGCGCTAGGTATTTCCCGTTCGCTACGCCTTATTTTTCCAAAAGTCGTCGCCCTGATGGTTGCCTTGCCGCTCCTGGTCGTTTGGACCGATGCGATCGCACTGATCGGCGGAGCGATCGCCGCGCATTTCGAACTGGGAGTTGGTTATTATCAATTCTTCATGAAATTACCTGATGCGGTACCGGCGGCCAATTTCACGATCGGGTTCGGCAAGGGAGCGGTGTTCGGGCTGTTCATCGCACTCTTGGCTTGTCATTTCGGCTTACGCATAGAGCCGAACACCGAGAGTTTGGGCAATGAAACCACCCGCTCGGTGGTCGCATCAATTACTCTAGTAATCTTGATAGACGCTGTTTTCGCAATCCTGTTCCGCGGGGTAGGGCTGTAATCATGAGCGATCCCGTCATCCGAATGGAACGGATTTGGACCTGTTTCGGAAAAAACGTGGTGCATCGGGACATCAGCCTGACGCTGGGCAAGGGGGAAATCTTCGGGTTGGTCGGCGGCTCTGGGAGCGGCAAGACGGTGCTGATGCGGGAAATGATCGGACTCCAGGAGCCGACCCGTGGCAAAGTCTACCTCTTCGGCGAGTGTCTGCAAGAGGCCGCGGCCGATCGTCACCAGCGGCTCCGCAACCGTTGCGGCGTGCTTTTTCAGGGAGGAGCTTTATTCAGTGCCCTGAGCGTTTTCGATAACATCGCATTCCCATTGCGTGAATTCGGTCTTTTCGATGAAGAACTCATCGGCCATTTGGTACGTATGAAGCTTACTATGGTGGGGTTGACCGAAAACGCCGGTTTGTTGATGCCATCCGAACTGTCCGGCGGCATGATCAAGCGGGTCGCCTTGGCGCGGGCGCTGGTGATGGAGCCTGAATTGCTGTTTCTCGATGAGCCGACCTCGGGGCTCGATCCCGTGCTGAGCGAAGAGTTTGTCGATCTACTGAGCGGGCTGCATCGGGAACTCGGCTTTACGGTGGTCATGGTGACGCACGATTTGGACACGGTAAAAGATTTATGCACGAAGGTCGGCGTACTGGCCGATCAGCAGCTAGTCGTGTGTGGTCCGGTTGAGGATGCGTTGGCTTCCGAACATCCTTTTGCCCGGCATTATTTTCATGGAAAGCGCGGTCACCGCGTTTTCGAGCGGATCGGTTGATATGGGTAGAGAAACCTATGCATTCCTGACCGGATTGTTCGTAATCATTTTGGGTGCGGCGTCGATCATCGCCGCCTTATGGTTGGGGAACTACGGCGAAGAATACAAGAGCTATTATGTCGTCACCCAGGGAGCGGTTTCGGGGCTCAATCCCGAGTCGACCGTCCTTTTTCGCGGCGTGAATGCCGGCAAAGTGTCATCCATCAGTTTCGATCCTGAAGACCGCCGGAACATTCTCGTCCGGGTCGAGTTGAATGAGGATCTGCCGATTACCCATGGCACCTACGCCATGCTGCGCGTTCAGGCGCTGACCGGCCTGGCGCAGGTGGAACTGTTCGACACCGGCGAACAACCGGAGCCTTTACCTACGGATCCCGACAATCCCGCGCGTATTCCGCTACGGCCTTCGCTGTTCGATAAGCTGACCGAATCGGGGCAAGACATCCTCTCCCAGCTCGGCGTGTTGGCGAACCGGCTCAACAGCGTGCTGAACGAAAGCAATCGCGAACGGATTCAGCGTATTCTGGAATCGGTTGCGATCGCAGCCGAACAATTGGCTACATTAGAGGAAAGCATGGACGAGATGCTGGCGGAAATGCCCGCTTTGACCGGAGAGGCGCAGCGGATGATGGCGGGAATCACGCGCCTGACTGATGACCTGGGAATCGCTGTCAAGGAAATCCGAGGGCTCGCCAGGAACACGGAAGACTTGATCACCGCCGGTAGCTCGGCGGGAGATGTGGTGGTGCAATCCACTCTGCCTAAGGTAAACGCATTGCTCGACGAGACCCGTTCGATCGCCGTCAACGTTCGACATCTGTCCGATATGCTGAGAGATGACCCGCGGATCCTGTTGCTCGGGCCGCCCAAGCAAGTGCCTGGACCGGGAGAGCCGGGCTTTCAGGAGCCGAAATGAAGAGATTTCTTTTCGCAAAGCTGTTTCTTGTGATCTTGATCGCCTCGGGTTGTACCTTCACGCCTGAAAAATCACCTCCGCCTAGGCTTCATGATCTGGGACCGCTGCCGCACGGTTCGGACCGTCTGCCGGCACCTTGGTCCAAAGTGGACGTGACCGCTCCGGAGTGGTTGAAAGACGACCGAATTCGTTATCGTCTCGTGTATTCGGATGCCACACGGGTTGGAGTTTACACTTTGGACCGCTGGATCGCGCCTCCGCCTGAACTTCTGGAACTGCGCTTTGAACTTTCGGGCGATGGCGGACCACTACGGGTTCGAATCGAACTTCAGGAGTTCGAGCAGATTTTCGACCGCCCCGACCACGCCAAGGCGCTGATTCGCTTTCGCGCGTCGGCTTACGATCGCAGCAGTAAGAAGCTTCTGGCCGAACGGACCTTCGAACTCGACAAGATCTCGCCTAGCGCCGATGCCGCAGGCGCGGTAGTGTCCTTGGCGGATCTGGCCGACGACGCCATAGCGGCGGTCCGGACCTGGATGGAAGGGATGGATCTCGCGCGTGGGGCCACTGGGGGAACTCCTTGAGCCGTTTTTGGCGGTCGTATCCATAATCCCATCCCCGGTTACCGAGGGGCGCCATCCGATAGCACCTCATCTCGCATGTCTCAAAATGAGATTTGTGTGTTGGACGCGAACTGTACCGACCTGATCATTTTTGGAAACATTGCGGATACTCAGCGATACTTAAATCCTTAGTAATTTGCTTGGGTATTAGAAGATACTTCTATTCGAATACAAATAGGTTTCAGATTTTTAAAGAAAAAATTGTGAGGGTGTTCATAGATCAAGGGACGGGTAAAAAAGTGTGGACACACAAAATTTTTTCTTTAGACTGTGCCGCAGCTTTACGGAGGAAGCGCGAAAACATAGAGTCGTCAAAGAGGAGGAAAGACCCCTTAGGGGGCGATATAACTACTATAAAAGCACTAACAAGATGCGTCGCCGCTAGTGGCCGACGCGTTACGCTACAACAACAATAATAATGATATTGCCCGCGTACTGCGGGCTTTTTTTTGCCTGCCATCGGGCAAAAAAAAGCGACCACTAGGGTCGCCAAGAGGAGGAGAACTTTCGGCCGGACTCAATCGAAGTTTCGAACTAAATCACACCAAGTTCTATTGAGGTTGGTATAAAGTATACAGACTTATACTCGCCTTTGTCATAAGACATTCTTATGAATTAAATAGGGCCCGGTTATTACCGTCCGGAAAACAATATGTAAAACAGCGGATGGTAAACGCCGAACTCATAGGGACAGCTTAAGCCCGACCCAACCAGCCCTCGGAGAGCCGATGCCCACGAAACGTGGATCGGTAAAGCTATCACCAAGCACTTCGTCAGCTTCGCCATATAGTCCGAAAGTGTAGTACCGTTTGTCGAACAGGTTGTCGATACGGCTGAATAATGCCACGTGCTTGTTGAAACGGTATTCGCCATGTAGGTTGAACACGGCATATTCCTCAAGCGGCTTGTTTAGATTGGCTTCGTCGCCACGGAAGTACTGACCGCTGTTGTAAATCATGTTTACGCCCACGGTCAGTCCTTTAACGACCTCCACGTCCGTCGAGACTTTCAGCATGTGCTTCGGAAGGCCGGGGACGCGGTCGCCTTTTTCCACCTGGATCTGGCCGTTATCATCAGCGGACGGGTTATTCGGGCTGCTAGCAAGAAATGGCGTACGGAAGGTGGCATCGAGCAGTGTGTAATTGATTCCGAACCGCACCCGCTCGAATGCCCCGGAAAGCCCAAGTTCGATACCCCGGCGCCGGGTGGTCCCGACGTTGTCGAAGTAACCCTGATTGGTGAGATTGCCGCTGCTGATGAAAAGAATGTCGTCGTGGTTTTCAGTTTGGAACAGGCCAGCGTTCCAGTTGATATTTCCGCCCCACAGTCGAGCGAATTCGCCCCGGAAACCGGCTTCCCAAGTTTTGGCCACCACCTGATCCAGCGGCGGGTCGGCAAGAAACGCATTCGGTAGCTTGCAAGGGGCTTCCGGATTGGCGCAGGTCAGCTCAACCGGAGTCGGTGCCCGGTTCGATTCGCTATAGCTGCCGTAAGCGGTGAATTCCGGTAGGAAGGCATAGGTCAGTCCGGCCGAGGGGTTGAACCGTTCGAACTTGTGAAAGCCGTTCAAGTCCTCGCCGTACTGATCGTCGAGCCGGACGAAAGACAGGTTGTAACGGCCCGCTGCCGTCACCGCCAGTTTGTCGGTGACCGACAAGGTGTCGCTGAAATAAATTCCGTGGTGACGAACATGGGCGTGGACTCTCACCCGCGATTCGCCCACCAGGACTCCGCTGCCTATGGTGCCTCGGTCGTCGGTGAGAGAAGCGAGCTCCGTATCCGAGCTGAAATGAATGCGTCCTTCGTCATAACTTCCGCCGGCGACGATTCGATTGTGCATGGCGAAGAGATCGTGCTCGAAAGCGCCCTGCAAGCTGCCGCCGTAACTGCGCTGGTTGGTTTGGCTGGTGTTGTTGGTCGCCCCCTCGACCGCGTCGCTGGCCAAGACGTTACCGCCGTTGACATCTTCGACGATCTCTTCTTCATCGCCTTCCTCCTCGCAAAGGAAACCTTCGTTGGCCTCGTCCTCGCATTCCTCGAAATCGGAATCGTCGCCATTGAACGTCTTGATCCGGTTTTGCCGGAAATAAGCGTTACCCGACAGCTCGAAGTGATCGGTAAGCCAGGTGCTGCCGTCCAAGGACGCCAGGAACAATCGGGTGATGGTACGGTCCGGATGGGTGAAAATCGCTTCCGGATCTTGCTTGGCCAGTTGAAGCGGCAAAGCACCGTTGCCGATCAATCGGTTATTGTTGGAAGCCAGGGTGAGGTTCAACTTGGACCGTTCGTTTTGCCAGCTAAACGTTCCGAATCCCTGCTTGACGTCGGTGGGCGAGTTATCGCGCCAGCCGTCTTCATAGAAGCTCTTGAGATCGACGAAATAGCCGACGGTGCCGTTATTCCATCCGCTGGTAATTTCCTGCCAGTGCCGTCCCCAGGAGCCGCCTGCCACCTCGAGCGTGTGGCCCGGTGCACTGAAACCGGTCTTGGTGCGCATGGAAATAGCCCCACCCAGGCTGTTCAGGCCGTAAACCGGATTCGAGCCCGAGTGCAGCGTCATTCGTTCGATGGCGCCTTCGGGGATCAAGTCCCAGTTGACGGTATCGCCGAACGGTTCGTTGAAACGAATGCCGTTGACATAGACCGATAAGCCCTGGGGTAATCCCAGCAGCGGCGATGCGGTAAACCCCCTGAATTGAACATCGGGCTGGAACGGGTTGTTTTGGGCATCGTTGACGTTGACGCTGGCGAAGTTCCAACGCATGTAATCCGCGAGCGAAAAGCTCTGATAGTCATCGAGTTGCTTGGACGTGGCCGTCTGCACCGGCGACGGAATTTTCTCCGCCGGTACGCCCGAGACCATCAGCGGCGTTTCACCCACAATTTCGACCGTACCCAGATTTACGCTGCCGTCTTCGTTTTCCGCGGCAACGGCAATTTCCGTACTCACGAGGACCAGCAGAGAGGTTCCCGTGTAACATATTCTTCTTATAAACATAAAAACCCCCACACATTCAGCAGAACAGGGAATGGTAAGGGAGTTTAACCGGATGGAATATGGGAAAAATTCCCGACGTCTAAGCCTTCAAGAGGCCGTATTGAT
>NZ_JBDIVO010000074.1:0-17493 GCF_039794385.1 Methylocaldum sp.
TAAGCGGTTCCGAGATGAACGACGTCGTCGGCCGCATAGCGCAATTGCGCATCGGCCAGGGGCCGGAGCGACCAGTCGGTGCGCGCGTGGCCTTTGCCCAAGGTTATTCCGAGCAGTTCCGAAATCAGTCCGGCATAGCTGATTTGTTCGGGCAAGCCGATCAGGGGAGCCGCGATCTGGGTATCGAAGATCGGTGCCGGCAGTTTTCCCCATAGATGAAAAAAGATTTCCAGGTCCTGTCGCCCGGCATGAAAAACCTTGGTGATGGCCGGATCGAACAGTAAATCCGCTACCGGGTCCAAGGATTCGAGCGCGAGCGGATCGATGCAGGCGATCTTGTCGGCGGTCGCGATCTGGAGCAGGCAGAATTTCGGAAAGTAGGTTTTCTCGCGCAGGAACTCGGTGTCCACGGCGAGCCATGGGGAGTTCTCGACGGCGCGGCAGAAATCTTGGAGTTGGCTGGGCGAATCGATATAGCTGATTTGGGAGAGAGGCGTCATGTCGAAGAGAGTGCTTTTTCGAGTCATAAAGTTATTATATGGCCTAGGGACGAAGAATACGCTCCCGCCGACGATCCGAGGTGGCGCATGAAGGTATTGGTGAGTGTAAAGCGCGTGGTGGATTACAACGTGCGCATCCAGGTGAAGCCGGACGGCTCGGGCGTCATGCTGGACGGGGTGAAGATGAGCATGAATCCCTTCGACGAGATCGCCCTGGAAGAGGCGATTCGCCTTAAGGAGGCCGGCAAGGCGACGCAAATCGTGGCCGTTTCGATCGGGCCGCAGGCGCTCCAGGAGCAGCTGCGTAGCGCCTTGGCACTCGGTGCGGACCGAGCGATTCATATACCTCTGGATGCAGCTCCTCAACCCATCAATGCCGCAGGCGCCCTGGCCGGGCTCGCCCGGCGCGAAAATCCCGATTTGATCCTCATGGGCAAGCAGGCCATCGACGACGACTGCAATCAAACTCCGCAGATGCTGGCGGCTCTGCTCGGCTGGCCTCAGGCGACCTTTGCTTCCAAAATCGAGTTGAATGACAAGTCCGCCACCGTCGCCCGCGAGGTGGATGCCGGGCTCGAATTTCTGTCGGTCGATCTGCCGGCGGTGATTTCCGCCGATCTTCGCCTCAATATTCCCCGTTATCCCAAGTTGCCGGACATCATGAAGGCGCGCCGCTTGCCGATCGAAACGGTTACGCCGGAGGACCTGGGCGTCGAGTTCGTACCGGAAGCCAGGCTGCTCAAAGTCGCGCCTCCGCCGAAGCGCCAGGCCGGACGGAAAGTGGCTTCGGTCGACGAGCTGGTGGCGGCGCTGCATGAGCGAGGGCTGTTGTCATGAGCAAGGTATTGGTTCTCGCCGAGCACGACGGCGAAACCTTGAATCCTTCGACGGCGAGAACCGTCGCCTGCGCGCTCGATCTCGGTCCGGAGACGATCGATGTGGCCGTATTCGCCGAGGCGGAGAACAAGCCCGCGCAAGCCGCGGCTCGGCTGAATGGCGTGACCCGGGTGTTGCTGGTCGAACATGCCGCCAACCGGAACCCCGTGGCGGCGGTTCTGGCGCCACAGATTTCCGCTCTGGCCAAGGGCTACACCCATGTGCTGGCACCGGCGACCACCTTCGGCAAGGATCTTTTGCCGCGCGTGGCGGCGCTGCTCGGCGTACCGCAGGTCAGCGATATCATGCGGGTGATCGATCGGAACGTATTCGAGCGCCCGATCTACGCCGGCAATGCACTGGAAACGATCGAGACGCCGCCGGGCATCGTCGTCGCGACCGTGCGTACGGCTTCGTTCAAGGCGGTTGCCGAGACAGGATCGGCGCCTGTGGAAAAAATCAGCCTCGATTTCGACTGCCCGACCCACACGCGTTTTCTCCGGGTCGAAGGTTCGTCCGGCGGCGGGCGTCCCGATCTCCAGTCGGCCCGCGTGGTGGTGTCCGGCGGGCGCGGCCTGGCAAGCAAGGAAAACTTCGACTTGATCTACGCCCTGGCGGATCGGCTGGGCGCGGCGGTCAGCGCTTCCCGCGCGGCGGTGGATGCCGGATTCGTTCCGAACGACTTGCAGGTGGGGCAGACCGGCAAGATCATCGCGCCGGAGCTTTATCTCGCCTTCGGTATTTCGGGCGCGATACAGCATCTGGCGGGAATCAAGGATGCGGGGACCATCGTCGCCGTCAATAAGGACCCCGATGCGCCAATCTTCGAAGTGGCGGATATCGGCCTGGTGGGCGACTTGTTCGAGGTGCTGCCGGCATTGGTCGATGCTCTGCCCAAGGATAAATCGTGAATCGGGAGAGTCTGGAGTTCGATGTCGTCATCGTGGGGGCCGGCCCCGCGGGACTGTCCGCCGCCTGCCGATTGATGCAGCTGGCCAATGAAGCCGGAAAGTCGCTCCGGGTCTGCGTCGTCGAAAAGGGTGCGGAGGTCGGCGCCCACATCATTTCCGGCGCCGTGTTCGAGCCGACCGCCCTGAACGAACTTTTCCCGGACTGGAAAGGGCAGGGCGCGCCCGTCACCGTGGCCGTCGAACACGATGAATTGCATTACCTCCTTAGCGAAAAGCGCTCGTTCAAAGCGCCCGGCTTTCTGATGCCGAAGCCGATGCGTAACGAGGGCAATTACGTGATCAGCCTGGGCCGCTTGTGCCGATGGCTGGCGGAAAAAGCCGAGGCCCTTGGCGCCGAGATATTCACGGGGTTCGCCGCGGCCGATGTGCTTTATGACGACGCGGGCGCAGTAGCCGGCGTCGTCACGGGCGACATGGGCATTGCCAGGGACGGTTCGAAGAAGCCGAACTATCAGCCGGGCGTGGAGCTGCGAGCGCCCTACACGATTTTTGCCGAAGGCTGCCGCGGGCATTTGGGCAAGCGGCTGATGGAGCGCTTCGAATTGCGGCGGGACGTCGATCCGCAGCATTACGGCATCGGCATCAAGGAAATCTGGCGCATCGATCCGTCGCGTCATCGGCCCGGATGGGTCGTTCACACCTTAGGCTGGCCTTTGGACAACGAAACCGAAGGTGGCGGCTTCGTTTACCACGGCGAGGACGGATTGGTTTCGCTCGGTTTGATTGTGGCCTTGAATTACCGTAATCCTTATTTGAATCCTTTCAGCGAAATGCAGCGCTGGAAGCACCATCCGGTGGTGCGCCGGTTCCTCGAAGGCGGAACCCGGATCGGCTACGGCGCCCGCGCGGTGAACAAGGGCGGCTGGCAGTCGGTGCCGAAGCTGTCTTTTCCGGGCGGCGTGATGGCGGGTTGCGATGCCGGTTTTCTCAACCCGGTGAAGATCAAGGGCAATCATACCGCCATGAAGACCGGCATGCTGGCGGCGGAGGCGGTGTTCGAGGCGCTGGAAACGGGCGGAATTCCGGATATGGGCGGCCGTTATCGCCAATCGTGGGTCGATCAGGAGCTGTTCCGGGGCCGGAACATCGGTCCCGCGTTGGCGAAATTCGGAACGCTTGTTGGAAGCGCGTTCATTTGGATCGATCAGAATGTTTTCCGGGGAAAGCTGCCGTTTACCCTGCACAATCGCGTTCCGGATCACGCCTCGTTGGATCGAGCCGCGGACAGTCGTAAGATCGATTATTCGAAGCCCGACGGCGTGCTGAGCTTCGATAGACTATCCTCGGTCTATCTATCCAACACCAATCACGAGGAAGACCAGCCCTGCCATCTCGTTCTGACCGATCCGGCCATCCCGATCGAGCGGAATCTGCCGCTGTACGACGAGCCGGCGCAGCGTTATTGCCCGGCGGCGGTTTATGAAATCGTGGAGGCGCCGGGACAGCCGGCCCGATTCCAGATCAACGCGCAGAACTGCGTTCACTGCAAAGTGTGCGACATCAAGGATCCGGCACAGAACATCAACTGGGTGCCTCCAGAAGGGGGCGGGGGACCGAACTACGTAAACATGTGAAAGCAAGGTCGTTCTGTGTGTCGAAGTCGGGAGAGTTATAGGGTAGCAGGACGCTGTTGAATAAAATCTTGGTACCGGTTGTTCTCCAAGCCTGGCTAAATCGCGAACACACGCTTCTGATCGAAAGTTGCAAATATGTCCGGGTGGCGGATACTCAGCTGTTAAACTAGATTACCGGGAAGTAAAGTTTGATTGACTTTCGCTCCAAATCTTGGCAAATGTCAGAAAGTTTTACAAGTGTGCCAAAATTGTTGCGCATGCGATCAAAAGTTGCCAAGAAATCAATTTATTAGGGTGATCGGCGCGTAAGTTGCATTAGAGTTTTTAACAATCGGAAATTTGCACTAACAATGGCTAAAGATATGCTTCATGAAGAACAGTCTGAGTTGCGGTCATCAACGCAGCAAAAGGAAATTGATCAAACGCGGCGCAATTTGACGAGAATTGGTCTGACCACGCCTGTCCTGATGAGCTTTTCTGGTTATTCGCCGTTGGCTAATGCTTGTGCCACTCCATCCCGGCATGCATCTGGAAACACCAGTCCCCAAACAGAGGAGCCGGTTTATTCCTGCAATGGAAAACCGCCTTCCTATTTGGTGATGTGTGCTTCGTTCGGTTCATGGCCTCTAGGTGGATTGGATGCACCGCAACTGCAGATACAAGACGGCAGTGGAAATCCGATCGGCTGTACCGGGGGCGGTGTCCCTTCGTTTGACACATTTTTTTCATCGGACTCGAATCCTCCCGCTTCAAAGATATCCAGTTTTGGTACAACCGTGGATGTGTATGTTGGCGCCACTACTACTTTTATACCAGTTTTACCAACAAACGGTGCCGGGACTGTAGATCAAACTCGGCTTGCGTCTGTATGGGAACTTTTGGCGTTTCCGGAAAAGCAGCCCGATCCGCAAGCCGCCCAGTTCGCCCAATTCATTATTGCGGCGATTTATAACGCAAATGCCGATTCGAAGTATCCAGTTTCGGTAGATCAAGCAAAAGAGATGTTTGCGAAAGGTCCTTTAACGGAGTATCAGCCCACGAATGGTGTTAAATGGGGAGTAGCGGAAATCATTTTTTATCTACAAAGCACCATGGGGTTTGTCTAAAAATTAGCTGGCTTTGGTATAAATTGCTTTTGATCTTCATGACCTTACGCGTGGTCACTCTTTGTTCGGCGGCCCGCCTGAAGATATCGCCGCTTTGGCAGGACGAATGCGTGGTATTTGATGCAGCCAGTTGTAATACTTACGCAGTGCCGAAATTGAGTGCTCAGATTCTAGAAATGCTGCAGGCTGAGAAGGAGCTTAAGACTTCAACCATTCTTGCCGGAATAAACGCAAAAGGTGATCTCGACGAACAGGAGTTGATTCGAGTTCTTGACATCACATTAGAAGAATTTCAGCGTCTTGGCCTAATTGAAATAATTGCCAGTTGAGCTCTTTTAACTCCTTCGACGAGACCCTGTCCGCGCAATTTTCGGACAAGGGCGTAACTCTAGAACTTGCTCCGTTTGTTGTCCGAATCTATACCGATATTCCTAGCGTTTTAGCCGGCTTACAGCTTTACTACAGCGAGTACCCGGTACCAGGTTCAA
This sequence comes from Methylocaldum sp., assembly GCF_039794385.1. NCBI lineage: Bacteria > Pseudomonadati > Pseudomonadota > Gammaproteobacteria > Methylococcales > Methylococcaceae > Methylocaldum > Methylocaldum sp. Next base: position 5,516 of record NZ_JBDIVO010000074.1, read on the forward strand.
GCGCTTTTGCAGATTTCCACGTATCGTTGCGGCGACCTCGATCGGCGTATCGCTGGTTCCGCCCTCAGGTCAGCTTTGAATTCGACGGCACGGTTCCATTTAAGCCTTTGCCTTACGAGCAAGCTTATCCCATGTTCGAATGGGGGCTTAATTGGTGTATAGCGAACCATTGCCATCGGTTTCTGATGATTCATGCAGCGGTCGTTGAGCGGGAGGGATGTGCGGCAATTTTGGCGGCTCCCCCGGGTTCGGGCAAGAGTACACTCTGCGCCGCTTTGGTCAGTCGCGGATGGAGGCTGCTTTCCGATGAATTGGCTCTTATCGATCCGGCAACGCTTCGGATAGCGCCTATTCCCCGCCCGATCGGGCTCAAGAATGATTCGATCGAAATTATCCGCCATTTCAATCCTTCGGCAGTGATTGGGCCGGTAGTAAAAGATACCCGCAAAGGGACAGTAACTCACATGAAAGCGCCGGTCGGCAGCATTCTCCGTTCTCGCGAAACGGCTTGTCCTGCGTGGGTCATCTTTCCTCGTTACGAGCGCGATGCTGCCGTTCGGTTGCGGCCTCACTCCAAGGCTCGGACAGTCGTGCGTCTCGCCGAAAACTCATTTAATTACACATTACTGGGTGCAATAGGCTTTGATGCTTTGATAGGCATAGTCGATCAGGCTGAATGTTATGAATTTACCTATAGTAAGCTGGATGATGCCATCTCGATATTTGCTGATTTGAAGGCGCCTCCGCTATGTCAGGCCCGATGAATGTCGCCGCCGCCAAGGCGCTGACATGCACCGAGACTCTAATCGATTGTTCTCTCGGCGACTGGGACATCGTTATCCGCCAGTGCAGGGCGGCAAAGGTACTCGCCAAGTTAGCGGCCCGACTCGAAGACCATGGCTTGCTCGATCTAATCCCGGAGGCTCCCCGCAGACATCTGATCTCTGCGCACCTGGTTGCACGCCGGCAAAACCAGGCCGTGGAAATTGAGGTCGAGCAAATCCGAAAGGCCCTGGCTAGAACTCAGGCTCCAATCGTCCTGCTCAAGGGGGCGGCCTACGCAATGGCCGGCCTACCGGCAGCACGGGGGCGTGTGTTTGCTGACATCGACATACTGGTGCCGCGCGAGCGATTGGCCGATGTCGAAGCGGCGCTGATGCTGCATGGCTGGATAAGCACGCATCATGATGCTTATGACCAGCGCTACTATCGCCAATGGATGCACGAAATCCCACCGATGCAGCACATTAAGCGTGGTACGGTTATCGATGTACATCATGCTATTACACCGATTACTTCCAGGATTCGGGCCGATTCGAAAAAAATGCTCGCTGCGGCAGCGCCGTTGCCGGGACATGACAGGCTGTTTGTGCTTGCGCCCGAAGATATGGTGCTGCACAGTGCTACTCATCTTTTTTTGGAAGGCGAACTGGATTCGGGATTTAGAGACCTCGCCGATATCGATACCCTGCTTACGCACTTCGCAGCCGCTGACGACAGCTTTTGGGAGCGTCTGATGGAACGAGCCGTGGAGGTCGGTCTTGCCAGGCCTTTGTTTTACGCTTTTCGTTATACGGAGAAGATACTGGGGACGCGAATTCCTCCGCGGATTCAGGCCAAGGCTGCGGTGGGATCGCCGGCGCGGCCATTGCTCAGCCTGATGGATGCGCTGTTCTTACGGGCGCTTCGGCCGAAGCATTCCACAGTCGCCGACCGTTTCACGGGGATTGCCCGGTGGATGCTTTATGTTCGGGGCCATTGGCTGCGCATGCCTTTGCCTCTGCTCGTTTATCATCTCGCTCGTAAGGCATTGGCGGTTGAACAGTCCGGGTGAAACGAGGGCTCGATGCGAGCTTGCTGGTGCTCCGGAGGCATCCTAGAGCGTTTTTCATCCCGGTGTACGGCTTCGTGTCGGGCGGGAAGAACGTAGGTCGGCAATCCCTTGCCGACTTATCGGCTCGGCAAAGGATTTTGTCGGAAGGGTCGCGACTAAAGCGACCGTTTGCGATTGGGAAGGGATTGCCGACCTACCTATCGGGCTCTCTGACACCGAATCGGAAAATGCTCTAAAGGCGGGAGACGTAGTCGACTACCAACCCGAAAAATACCGCCGCGCCGAACCAATGATTGTTCAGAAATGCTTTGAAGCAGCCGGCGGGATCGCGCTCCCGGATCAGATACTGTTGGTAGGCGGCCAGCCCGGCGGCGACCAAGAGACCGAGAAAATAGGCTATTCCAAGCCCGGATTGCCTTCCCACCGAATAAAGAATCAGCAGCACGAAGACCTGAAGCATTCCGATCAGCACCCGATCCATGTCGCCGAACAGAATGGCGGTGGATTTGACGCCGATCTTGAGATCGTCCTCCCGATCCACCATGGCGTACATCGTGTCGTAAACCAAAGCCCACAGGATGGTGGCGAAGTAAAGTTCCCAGCCGACCCACGGAATGCCGCCCGTCTGGGCCGCGAAAGTCATGGGCACCGCCCAGCCGAAGGCGAGTCCCAGATAGGCTTGCGGAAGATAGGTGTAGCGCTTCATGAACGGATAGGACGCGGCGAGAAAAGCGCCGGGGACCGACAGCGCGATTGTGAGCGGGTTGGTGAGTAGAACCAGGCCGAACGATACCAGGCACAGCACGACGAACAGCCAAAGCGCTTCCTTGGGTGTCACCAGTCCGGCGGCGATCGGACGTAATTTGGTGCGTTTGACGTGGGGGTCGAAGTCGCGGTCGGCGTAGTCATTGATCACGCAGCCCGCCGCCCGCATCAGCACGACGCCGGTGACGATGACGAAGCTCACCAGGACGTCGGGTTTGCCGTTTCCGGCAATCAATAGCGCCCACAGGGCCGGCCAAAGCAGAAGGAAGATGCCGATGGGCTTGTCCAGACGCATCAATCGCCAGTAAAGCTCGAGACGACGGCTGGACAGCCGGAAGGTCGGTTGGTCGATCATAGGCTTGCTTCTCGCTTCAACAGAGAAGGTAGAAAAAACTCGGCTACTAACAGGTTTCCGTGCGCGACGGCGTACAGCGAGCGCCGACCCCAGATTCGGTCGGACGATTCGGCGAAGTCAAGAGCTTTGGAACGTTCCGGTAGCCATTTCGCCCTTTCGACGACGGCCAATTCCAGCCCCAGCCGCTTCAGGTTCGGGTCGGAGAAAAGAATCTCTCCCAGCGGGCGGTTGCCCAAAGAAGCCAGATGGCGCTGAGCGCCGCGGAGAATACTTGCCGGTATGATGCTGCGCGCCACGACCAGGGGCTGTTCGCCGCATTGAAGAGCCACCTCGCGTACCAACGCGACCCGCGAAGGTCTAAGTCTCAGCGCTCTCGATTCGTCGGCAAACGGCCTCAGCCAGTCCTGCTGCAGCACCCGGAGGCGAAAATCGCCGCCGCAAAGGCCGCGAACCCGGCGGGTCAGCGAGCCGGCTTCGAAAAGCCATGGATGGAGCCCTTCGGGGATCTGGCTGCGCTGACTGCTTCCAAGTTGAAACCAGTCCGGTGCTCGGCGGAAAAGTTGGCTGCGTGTCGTCAATGGTCGGTCTCGAGAATAAACCGCGAATTTTAGCAGAGCGCGTGAGTTTTCCTGACCGGCCGGATACATTCATCTGCAAGGAATTGCCTAGCTGCGCCTCTGTTCCGGCGGTTCGGTCGGAGCGGCCGCTTCGGTCGGACAAATCGCTATCTCTATCTCTTCCTTGAACCGCGCATGTGGAGAACATTGTCCACGAAGGTTCCGTCGTCGACTTCCTTCATGAATCGCTCGGCAACATCGACGATCGCTTTGCCAACGTAAGCGTACTGTCTCGAAAACGGCGGCCAGAAATCCCCCAGGCCGATCGCGTCGTTAATGACCAAAACCTGTCCATCGCACGATGCGCCGGCACCGATTCCCACGGTGGGCACCTTGATCGACTGCGTGATGGTCTTCGCCAGGGTTGCCGGTATGTGCTCCAGAACCACCAAGAACGCGCCCGCTTCCGCGATGTCGATCGCTTCGCTCAAGATGCGTTCCGCGTCGCTTTTCTTGCCTCCGACCTGTCGGAAGTCGGAAGCCGTCTGGGGCGTCAATCCGGTATGGCCGACCACGTCGATTCCGTTGGCAACGAGATGAGCGATCACGTCGTACTTCGGACCTTCCAGCTTGATGCTGTCGGCGCCGGCGTCCAGCAGCAGTTTGGCGTTATTCAGGGCCGTGGCCGGATCGCGATCGCTGTTGTATGGAAGATCGCCGATGATATGCGTATTCGGCGCGCCGCGGCGGACGGCGCCGATATGGTATTGCATGTGCTCGATGGTGACATGGCGCGTGCTGTCGAAGCCCATTTCCACCATCCCCACCGTGTCTCCGACCAGGATGACCGGAATCCCCGCTTTTTCGAGAGAGCGGGCTACGGGGGCGGTGTAAGCCGTCAGCATCGGGATCGGCTTTACCGACTTCATTTGTCTCAAGGACTCTGCGTTGAGTTTCATGGCTTTCATCTCCGGTGTGTCGGATTCGTATCTGGCGTCGCAAGCGTTTCGTCAGGGTGCTTAGAGCCTATCCCGGTAGGTCCCAGAACCCTTCGACTCGGCTCAGGACAGACCCTTCGACAACCCTGTCCTGAGCTAAGTCGAAGGGCTCAGGGCGAACGGCCTGGATAGGCTCTTATCTCGTTGGTCGATTTTCCCTCAAGGCGGGGATAAGATGGGGTTTCGCCACGGCGTATCCGCTTCGGAAGAATGTAATGGCATCTCGAAAAACGTCGATACCCCGTACGGGTAGTCATTCAAGCCCCGGCATATTGCACCGAATGACCGACCCAGCGCCGGATCAGGCGTTCGGCGCGGTCGGGATAATCCCGCAGCAGAATGGCGGCCGTTTGAGCAACGGCATCCAAGAGGTGTCCGTCGCGCGCCAAGTCGGCGATGCGGAACTGGACCTGGCCGGTCTGCCGGGTTCCCAGGAGTTCTCCCGGTCCCCGCAATTCCAGGTCTTTTTCGGCGATGACGAAGCCGTCATCGGAGTCCCGCAGGATACCCAAACGTTGTTTGGCGGTTTCCGACAGAGGCGGCTGGTACAGCAAGACGCAATGCGCCTCGCCGGGACCGCGTCCCACCCTCCCGCGCAATTGGTGCAGCTGGGCCAGTCCCAAGCGCTCGGCATTCTCGATGATCATCAGGCTGGCATTCGGGACGTCCACGCCGACTTCGATGACGGTAGTGGCCACCAGCAAATCGAAATGCCCTTCCTTGAAGGCTGACATGACGGCTTCCTTTTCGGCGGGTTTCAAACGCCCGTGTATCAGCGCGACGCGAACATCCGGAAGCGCTTCGGCGAGCACGACGGCGGTTTTTTCCGCTGCTTCGCATTGCAATGCCTCGGATTCCTCGATCAGCGTGCAAACCCAGTACACCTGTCTTCCTTTGGACGCCCAGTCGGTGATGCGGGCGATGATTTCAGCCCGGCGACTGGTCGGAATGACCACGGTCTTGACGGGAGTCCGTCCTGGCGGACGCTCGTCGATGACCGATAGATCGAGATCGGCATACCCGAGCATCGCCAAGGTTCTCGGAATCGGTGTGGCGGTCATGATGAGTTGGTGCGGATACAAGCCATCATGCAGACCTTTTTCGCGGAGCGCCAGCCGTTGATGGACGCCGAATCGGTGCTGTTCGTCGATGATGACGAGCCCCAGGCGATGAAATGCCACCTGTTCCTGAAATAGGGCGTGGGTGCCGATGACGATGCCGGCTGCGCCGCGACCGATGGCGTCGAGCTCGGCTTTCCGGGCTTCGCCCTTGAGGCGTCCGGACAAGAAGGCGATCTGTATGCCGAAGGGTTCGAGCCACTGCCGAAAGCTTCGGAAATGCTGCTCGGCCAAAAGTTCGGTAGGAGCCATGATGCCGACCTGGTAGTTGGACGACAGCGCGGTCAGCGCGGCATGGGCAGCCACCACCGTCTTGCCCGATCCCACGTCGCCTTGGACCAAGCGCATCATGGGACGGTTACCGGATAAATCGGCTTCGATCTCGGCAATCACGCGCTTTTGGGCGGCGGTTAGAGAGAACGGCAGGCTGCGCAGAAACCGGTCCGCCGCCTCCCGATTGATCGCCATAACCGGGGCTCGATGAGCCTGCATCTTGGCCCGGAAGCGCCCGAGGCTCAGATGATGGCTAAGCAGCTCTTCGAAGGCGAGGCGCGAACGGGCGGCGGCGAGTTGCGGCGAAGTTTCGTTGTAGCCGGCGGGCGGCTGATGCAGAAGCCGAAGCGCGTCCATGAGTCGCAACCGGTTCGCCGAAGGGATCAAGGGCTCGGGCAATAAGTCGGGAAGCCGGGTTTCGTCGGCCATGGACAGTGCTTGTGCGGCCAGCCGGCGAATGGCTTTCTGATGGATGCCTTCGGTCAAGGGATAAACCGGCGTCAGCGCGCGCTCGGGAACATCGGTCTCCGTATCGTCGATGAGTTTGTAATCGGGATGGGTCATTTCCAGGCCCGCATAACCCGTCCGCACTTCGCCGTAACAGCTCAGCCGCTTGCCGCGGGTCAGCTGCTCGCGCTGTTTCGCCGTGTAATGGAAGAACCGCAGATCGAGAAAGCCGGTGCCGTCGCCGATCCGAACAATCAGCGAGCGACGGCCCTTTGGGAGGATTTCCGCGAGTTCGATCCGGCCTTCCACCAGCGCATGACCGCCGGGTTTCAGATGTCCGATAGCGGTGACGGACGTCCGATCCTCATAACGCAGCGGCAGATGGAAAAGCAAGTCGCTGACGGTCGAAATGCCCAGCTTTTCCAGCCGTTTGAGGGTTTGCGCTCCCGCCCCCCTGAGGGTGGCGACCGGAAGCTCGTCGAGAGAACGGTTTTGCGAAGCCAAATAGTCGCGGGACGCCTATTTCGCCAAAACCATGATCGCGTCCATTTCGACTCCGGCGCCACGCGGCAGGGAGGCCACGCCGATGGCGGCGCGGGCAGGATAGGGCTCGGCGAAATATTCGGCCATGATTTCGTTCACCAGCGGAAAATGGGCGAGATCGGTCAGGAAGACATTCAGTTTGACGACATCCCGAAGGCTGCCTCCGGCCGCCTCGGCCACGGCTTTGAGGTTGTCGAACACGCGGCGGATCTGCACGTCCATGCCGCCTTCGACCAGCGTCATGGTGGCGGGGTCCAGCGGAATCTGGCCGGACAGATAAACCGTGTCGCCGACTTTTACGGCCTGGGAGTAGGTGCCGATCGCTTTGGGAGCCTGGTCAGTCTGAATAATTTGTTTTGCCATGGTTCTGTTTCTTTCTGAGTTCGGACTTTACGCGGGAAATTTTCAAAACGACCGATAATTTTCGCAGTTCTCGCATGACCGAGGCGAGATGGACGCGGTCCTTGACCATCAAGGTAATGATGTCGGTGGAAATCTGGCTGTCCTGATTGGAGATCTGGACGTTTTCGATGTTGGCGCGCATGCGGGAGATGGTGGAGGCGACTTTAGCCAGGGTACCGACCTGGTTCATCAGTTCCAGACGGATGACCGCCGGGAAATCGCCGCTGGCTTGTTTGTCCCAGTCCACGTCCAGCCAGTTCATGTGTTTTTTTCTGAGCTCCGAGACGTTCTTGCACTCGGTGAGGTGAACGACGATCCCCTTGCCGGGATTGAAGAATCCGACGATGGGGTCGCCCGGTATCGGGCGGCAGCACTTGGCGAGGTTGACCACCATGCCTTCTGTGCCTTTGATGATCAGAGGCGACAGTGCTGGCAGGTTTTCCTGGTTGGCTGTAGTCTCCGACGTGGCGTCGGCTTGCGCCATTTGGCGGACGACCAGGAAAGGCAAACGGTTGCCGAGCCCGATATCTTCCAGCAAGGCTTCGAGAGACGGCAATTCGAGCGCCTTCAGCAAATCGTCGATCCGCTCCCGCGGAATATCCTCGAAACGTATGTTTTGGGCATCGAATTCCTTTTCCAGCAAACGTTTTCCGAGGGCGACCGCCTCCTGTTTCTTGAAATTCCTGAGATAGCTGCGAATGGCCGCGCGCGCTTTGGCGGTGACGACGAAATTGAGCCACAGCGGATTGGGGCGGGCCCAGGGCGCCGTGATGATCTCGACGGTCTGGCCGTTCTCGAGAACGGTTTGCAGCGGCGCGAGTACCCGGTCGATTCGGGCCGAGACGCAAGTATTGCCGATATCGGTGTGCACGGCGTAAGCGAAGTCGACGATGGTGGCTCCGCGCGGAAGCTTGGTGATCTTGCCCTTGGGGGTGAAGACGTAAACTTCCTGCTGAAACAGGTCGACCTTCAAATTGTCCAGGAATTCCATCGAGTCGCCGGCGCTCTTCTGGATTTCCAGAAGATCTCTCAGCCACTCGTGGGCACGGGTCTGGCTGGTCGAAATCTGTTCATGCTCGCTCTTGTACAGCCAGTGTGCCGCGATGCCGGATTCAGCCAGATGGTGCATGGCGCGGGTGCGGATCTGAATTTCCAGCGGCTGGCCGTAAGGCCCGACCAGCACGGTGTGCAGCGACTGATAGCCGTTGGCCTTGGGCACGGCGATGTAATCCTTGAAGCGGCCAGGCACCGGCTTATAGAGGTTGTGAACTATCCCTAAGGCACGGTAACAATCGTCCACCTCATCTGCGATGATGCGGAAGGCGTAAACGTCGTAGACGCCGGAAAAGGAGACATGCTTGATTCGCATCTTTTGATAGAGACTATAAAGATGCTTCTCCCGTCCGATTACTTCGCAGTTGACCAGCCCGGCGTCCTGCAGTCGTTTCGTGATGGCCGACTCGATGATCGCCACCACCTCCTTGCGGTTGCCGCGAGCTTTCTTTACCGACTGTTCCAGCACGCGGTAACGTACCGGATACATGGCGGAGAACCCCAGTTCTTCCAATTCCAGCCGCATCTCGTTCATGCCCAGGCGGTTGGCAATGGGTGCGTAGATGTCCAGGGTCTCGCGGGCGATGCGCCGGCGCCGCGTCGGAGACATTATCCCTAAGGTGCGCATGTTGTGAAGCCGATCCGCCAGTTTGACCATGATCACGCGGAGGTCCTTGACCATCGCGAGCACCATCTTTCGGACATTCTGGGCCTGCGCCTCGGCCCTCGATTTGCAGTCGAGCTGGGTCAGCTTGCTGACGCCGTCGACCAGTTCGGCGACTTCGTCTCCGAATTGTTCTCGCAGTTGCTCCTTGGTGACGGAGGTGTCTTCGATGACGTCGTGCAGAATGGCCGCCATGATGCCTTTTGCGTCCATGCGCATCTCGGCGAGGATGATGGCGACCGAAAGGGGATGGCACACATACGGTTCGCCGGTCAGTCGGAATTGGCCCTCATGCGCGGAAAGGGCAAGCTGATAGGCGCGATAAATTTCCTCGACCTGCGCTCCGTCGAGATAGGCCGAGACTATGCTGCACAGCCTGCGAATGAGCTTTTCATTCGGCAGTTCGGTCACTTCTTTGGGAAGAAGCTGGTTCATGGCAGCCCGCGCTCTTGTATCGGCTCTTCGGCGTTTGAGGTACCGATTCGCCTTACTCGAAATCGTCCTCTTCAAGGTTGCCCATGCCTGCGCCATGCGGATTGGGTACCGGCGGACGCTCGATGGCGAACCGCTCCTGTTTCGCGGCCGCAGTGAGATATTCGCGAGTGATCAAGCCCTGTGCAATTTCCCGAAGCGCCACGACGGTCGATTTATCGTTTTCCCACGGCACCTTGGCATCGTCCGGATGGCGGGACAATTGGCGGGCTCTCTTGGTTGCCAGCAAAACCAACTGAAAACGATTGTCGACGTGTTCCAGACAGTCTTCGACGGTTACTCTTGCCATGTTTGCTGTATCCTCGATTTAGAGTCGTTTTGAATGAAAAATTTAATAAAAACAAATAGTTTATGGAACCCTTTTACCCTAAAAGCAAGGTTCTTGTACAGAACACCCGCTTTTCAAAGCGGAATCCGATCCATCGGGCGTTTTGGTCGAAGGATTCTTAATCCAGACCGCCAACGCGGCTGGAAGGTTCAGATCGCCCAAAAAACAAGGCGCGAAGGACAGCTTCGGCCGCTCTCCTTCGCGCCGTGAACTCGAAGAACTATTTTGCCCGTTCCTGCAACATCGCTACGGCGGGAAGCATCTTGCCCTCCAGGAATTCCAGGAAAGCTCCGCCCCCGGTCGAGGTATATGATACCCGATCGCCGATGCCGTATTTTTCGATCGCCGCGAGCGTATCGCCGCCACCGGCGATGGAAAAACCCTTGGTTTCCGCAATAGCCATGGCTACGGTGCGGGTGCCTTCGCCGAACTGGTCGATCTCGAATACGCCCACCGGCCCGTTCCAGACGATGGTTCCGGCCGCTTTGATCATTTCCGCATAACGCGCCGCGGTTTCCGGCCCGATATCGAGGATCAAATCGTCCTCGGCTACTTTGCTGACTTTTTTAATCGTGGCTGTCGCCGAATCGGAGAATTCTTTCGCGCAAACCACATCGGTCGGTACCGGAATCTCCGCGCCTTCCGCTTTCGCTTGTTCCATCAAGCGTTTGGCTTCGGGAATCAGGTCGGCTTCATACAAGGACTTGCCCACCGGATGACCTGCCGCGGCGATGAACGTGTTGGCGATGCCGCCGCCGACGATGAGTTGGTCCACTTTGGCGGCCAAAGAGTCGAGCACCGTCAGCTTGGTGGAAACCTTGGAGCCGCCGACGATCGCCAAAAGCGGGCGCTCCGGGTTTTCCAGAGCCTTGCCGAGAGCGTCGAGCTCGGCAGCGAGCAGGAGGCCGGCACAGGTTTCTGTCGCGAAACGGCCTACGCCGTGGGTTGACGCTTCGGCGCGGTGCGCGGTGCCGAAGGCGTCCATCACGTAGATATCGCAGAGAGCGGCCATTTTCTTGGCCAACGCTTCGTCGTCTTTTTTCTCACCCTTGTTGAATCGGACGTTTTCGCATAAAACGACCTCCCGCGGGTGCATGTCGACGCCGTTCAGCCAGTCTTTCACGAGGGGCACTTTGCGTCCGAGCAGCCAGGTCATGCGATCGGCCACGGGTTTCAGAGAGAATTCGTCGGTGTATATGCCTTCGGTCGGCCGCCCCAGATGGGACATGACCATGACCCTGGCGCCGGCTCTCAAGCAATGTTCGATCGTGGGCAAACTGGCGCGGATGCGGGTGTCGCTGGTGACTTTGCCGTTCTTGACGGGAACGTTCAGATCCGCGCGGATCAGAACGCGCTTGCCGGCGAGATCGAGATCGGTGATTCGCTTGAAAGCGAGGGGCTTCTTCTTAGCGGCCTTCTTAGCGGTCTTTTTGGGTGTCGATGGCTGCTCCCGCCATTTGATCGAGCAGCCCATGCTCGGGATTTGCTTCTTCGGACCCTTGCCGGTCTCCGCAACTTGTTTCATGGCGTCGAACAGCTCGCGCCTGACGTCCGGCGGGGCGGTTTCCTTGCGGCTGGCGTCCAGCCGTCCGCGGTACTGCAACTCCAGATCCTTGTTATAGCCGAAGAAGTCCGGGGTGCAGACGGCGCCGTAGGCCTTGGCCACTTCCTGAGTTTCGTCGTACAGGTACGGAAAGGGATAGCCGAGTTGCTCCGCGACGATTTTCATGTTTTCGAAGGAGTCTTCGGGATAATCGGCCGGGTCGTTGGACATGATGGCCACGGCGTTGATGCCGTGTTCCTTGAGCTCTTTGACGTCCCGCACGATGCGGTCCTGCACGGCCTTCACATAAGGACAGTGGTTGCAGATGAACATCACCAAAAGGCCGTTGGGGCCTTTGCACTTTTCCAGAGTCCAGATTTGCCCATCCACGCCAGGCAGAGCGAAATTGTGTGCCTTTTTTCCGAAATCACAAACCGGGGTTTCTGTGCGCGCCATGGAGATCTTCCTTCTTATGCGTTATAAGTGAAAATCGATGAAAATGGCTGAAATCATAACAAAGAAATCGAATCCAGTCGTCCGCTTACCGTCCCGCGAATGTCGGGAAGGGCGGCTCCGGTGCTCCTGGAAGGATCGGTTCGACGCTCC